>JBDHHL010000589.1:0-2612 GCA_039589375.1 Gemmatimonadota bacterium
CGCCCCGCCGGATCGGGCCGACAGGGCGGGCCAGAACGGCTGACGGCCGCTATTGGCCTCATTCGCGTGCGGATATCGATAATCGCTTGGGGTTTGGTGGTCCAGCCGGTAGAATGTGTATAGACACGGGTATTTGAGACTCGGTGCTGTGTGGGGGTCAACTCTCATTCCCGCCGGGCATCCAGGGTACGGTGTCGGCCAGAACCCGTCCAGGACTCCGCCCCTCCGTGGGCTCCGGACAGCCGGCCCATCCATGGGCCGGACTCCTCCTGGACTGAACCTGTCCGACACCGTAGGAAGATGCCCTGCTACAAAGGGAATGAGAGGGGCTGAACTGAGAGGGGTAGATCCCCTGGAGGTACAGACGTGGCTCGACAGAGCAAGATACCCCGGGACCAACGGGCGGAGTTGGTCCTGGCGGTGCTCCGCGGCACCGAGAAGCTGGAGGTCCTGGCTCGCCGACACCAAGTCAGTGCCAACACTCTGAGGCGGTGGCGAGACGAGTTTCTGGCCGGCGGCCGGGAGCGACTCATGGGCACCGGTGACTCGGCGGCCGTTCAGGACGAGAACAAACGACTGCAGCGTGAGCTGGCCGAGCGGGAGATGATCATCGGCGAGTTGACCGTGGCCAACCGGTTCCTTGAAAAAAAAGTGGACGGCTCGAATGGGGCGACCAGGACCGGCAACAGCTAAAGGCCGCGATCGACGCCTCAAGCTGGCGGGTACGGCTCACCAGGGTGTTGGATGCCCTTGGCGGCCGGGCCACCTGGTACCGTCGCCAAGCAGCCAACCGCAAGCCGGCAGCACCGCAGAAGGCACCAGCCCGTCGTGGGCCGCGGGCTCAGCAGATCGATCCCTGGGAGCGTCAGGTGGTCCAGACTGTAGCGAAGGCCTTTCCATGGTACGGCTACAAGAAGATCGCCTTGATCTGCCAGCGGCTGGACGAGCCCATAGCGGTTCGCAAGGTCTACCGGATCATGAAAGAGGCCGGGTTGCTGCACCGGCTCAAGAAGCGGACCGAGGAGCGGGCCCGCCAGGAAGTGGCTCGGCTGTGCCAACTGTTGCCCAAATGTCCCAACGAACTGTGGCAGACGGACCTGACCTACGTGCCGGTCGCGGGCTACGGCTGGTGGTACGCGATCACGGTGATCGACTACTACAGCCGCTACCTGCTGGCCTTGCACTTCACGCACAGCTACTCGGCTCTGGAAGCCAGCCGGGCCTTGCGTTCGGCCGTCAAGGAGGCCCAGGGGCTTCACGGTCCGCTGCAAGAGCCGGTCTTCCTGGTGACCGACAACGGCCCCAGCTTCATCGCTCAGCGGTTCCGGGATGCCCTGGCCGGTATCCAGATTGCCGCCACGGGCCTCAGCGCCTTCAGCCAGGTGCGGATCGGCTACCGGATGCCAACGCAGCTCGGGCTGCTGGAGCGCTTCCACGGGACGCTCAAGGCCGAGGAGGTGTACTGGAACCTGTACGCCGACCCGTGGGACGCCTGGCAGAAGTTGGAGATCTTCCGAGAACGCTACAACCAGGCTCGGCCGCACTGGGCCCTGAGGCCCGCCGACCCGGCCAGCGCCCCGGCCGGCGTGCTGACGCCGCACGAGGTGTATGTCAATGGTTACGAGGTCAACCCACCGAAGTGGTCCCGGTGGGTCGGCTGGCTGGAAAAGGACCAGGAGAACTCAGCTCAACCCTCAAACAGAATCGACCTCAAAGTTTCAGCTTGAAACCCGTGGCAAGACACGCAGACCCCCTCCCCAGGTGCCGGCGAAAAGGTTGGAGCCGTGCGTGGCGAAAGCCACAAAGGCGCCGCCCTCCGGACCGGCCGTTTGGGTCCAGTCTCCGAGGGAAACCGGGGGCAGTGCCTCGAGCGTAGCGGGGCCGGCCCCAAGAAGTAATACGACCAGAGTTGCGATGTACTTGCGTTTCACGAGCCTTACTCCTCAGATCGACTTGCAGCCAGCTCCGTACGTTACGGTACGGTCGTGGCCATAGCGCCCGAAACATCCCACGCTGCAGGGCTCCCGCCTGACTTTATAGTAGCTGTGAGAGCGGCAGCGTAACGGTCGGATTCGGCATTATCGGCGCCCGATTCTCCCAGAGCAGTCCGAACACCCGTGGCGCACGGCCTGTTCGAGCGACTGGAACAGTGGAAGCGTTAGACCCGCCCGGACCCGCTAAGTGACCGGAACCGCCGCTCCATGCTTGGGCCGCGTCTCTACATGTGCTATAGTAACGGAACTCGTGTTCGGCGCGGCGAAACTGACAGACGAGCTGGTTGTTGCGGCCGCTGAGGGGTCGCGAGATGGTCTTGCGCGCCTACTCGAGCACATAGCGCCGCAGGCCCGGCTGATGGTGGCCGCGCGGCTCAGCGCGACCCCGGCGGAGTTTCACGCAGTCGAAGAGATCTGCCAGTTGGCCATGGTGGCACTCTCAGACAGCGTACCTCGATTGCGGAACCGCACGGTCGTCGGACTGAGATCGTTTCTTTCCGGGATCGTGTCGCGCAAGGTCGCGGACCACTTGAAGCGTCGCGGCGAGGGCGACCTGGTAGGCCCCCCACACGCGTCGCTGGATTCTGCCACATCTTATGATGCGGTGTGGCAGTTTCT
>JBDHHL010000590.1:0-2610 GCA_039589375.1 Gemmatimonadota bacterium
TGCCTAGGTCCTGGCACCTCAACTGTTTGGCCATGGTTACCTCCCTCCATGGCAACAGGGGAGGGGTACTGCTGTCTATATTATACACGCGAGTCTCAAATAGGAGCCCTGCTTGGTTACGCTGGATTGGCTGGTGCTTTGGTGGGTTACTTCAGTCCTATCTTCGCGACCAAATCATCGTAGCGGGAGTCTGAGCGGAGAGATTCATAGCCGGGGTCGATGTGAAGATAGACGAGCCCGGCTGAGCGGGCGTCCAGAGCTTCTTCCAGGCAGGCGAAAGCGCGATCCTTATCTCCCAGTGCAGCGTAACCCATTGCCACTATCTCGGCCCTTACATAGTGCTGCCGCGCTTCCTCTTCCAGACGTTCCATGATCGCGTCGGCCTCTTCCCGCTCGCCCATGGCGGCAAGCGCACGGACCAGGAAAGCGTCGTAGGAGCGCACGGAAGTCTCCAACGACTGAGCCTTGCGGTACCACTTCAACGCCTCTTCCGGCCGTCCCAGCTGGAGGTACGCGGTTCCAACATCATGGCAAGATTGGAAGTAGGTGGGCTCGAGCTCGAGTGTCTTCTGGCTCTGCTCGATGGTCTGGTCGTATTTCTTTGCATACAGCAGGAGCCGACCCAGCCAGCGACCGTGATGCGGGGCCAGCGGATCGAGCACGAGGGCCTTCCGCATTTCCTCGATCGCGTCGTCCAGTTGTCCAACTGATGGAAGCACGCTACCGAGGACGAAATGTGCCTCGGCATAGTTGGGATTCAGTTCTACGGCCTTGCTGAGGGCGGTCTGGCCTCCGGCGAAATCCCACTCGTACCAGGCGAGGACTTTTCCTACGGATGAGAGAGGTTCCGCCAGAGTCGGGTCCAATTCGAGTGCCTTGTTGGCGGCGTCCATCGCTCGAGGATAGGCTTCCTCCGGCACGACCCAATCGTCCGCCAGTGTGCTCCAAATGTCTGCGATCCCCGAGTACGCTCTCGCGTAGCCCGGGTCCTTGGCGAGCGCCTGTTCGAAGTAGTCGAGCCCCTTTCTCAGGTCCGGTTCAGAGAACGATTTGTTGAGGAAGTAGCGCCCCCTCAGATACAAAGTGTAGGCTTCGATATTGTCTGTCGTTGGTGCAACGAGCTGTTCGGCATCACCACCTAGTTGCACCTTGAGCGCATCAGCGATAGCCCGCGATATCTCATCCTGGATGGCGAATACGTCCTCTAACTGGTGATCGTATGCTTCGGACCAGAGATGGTAGCCGGTCGCCACATCGATGAGCTGGGCGCTTAGACGAATCCGGTTACCGATCTTTCGGACACTTCCTTCAAGCACATGGGCAACGCCGAGCTTCTCGCCCACCTGGCGAACATCGACTTCTTTCCCTTTGAAGGCGAAGCATGACGTACGCGACGCAACTTGAATTTCGGGCAGCTTGCCGATCGCGTTGATGATCTCCTCGGTCATGCCGTCGCTGAAGTACTCATTCTCCGGGTCGGCGCTCATGTTGGTCAGCGGAAGAACGGCGATAGACTGCTTGGGCGGTGCGGTCTTGCTGACCGCGGGGGACGCGCCAGGAGGTGTTGATCCTGCGCTCTGAATCACGGCCAACGCTTCCACGAAATCGGCCGCCGTAGGGAATCGATCGACAGGGGTGCGCGCGAGGGCGCGCGTAGTGACCTCGTCAACAGACTCCGGCACGTCTCGAACGGCGCGCACCTGTGGGACAGGAGCGATGAATCGCTTGGTGATGATCGCCTGTGTGTTCGGCCCGGTGAACGGAGGCTCGCCGGTGAGCATCTCGTAGAGCACACAGCCCAGGCTGTAAAGGTCGCTACGTCCGTCGAGATCCGACTCGCCGGAAGCTTGCTCTGGGCTCATGTAGGTCGGCGTTCCGAGCATCATGCCGGTCTGAGTGATTTCAGCTTCAGCTTCGGAGAGTGCCTTGCCAATGCCGAAGTCGGCCACCGTAGCCGAACCCTCGTGGAACAGGATGTTCTCCGGCTTGATATCGCGGTGGACGACGTTCTGTCGGTGAGCGTAATCGAGGGCGGACGCCACTTGCCGGGTTATCCGCAAGGCTTCATCCAGAGGAAGCTGCTTTTCCGCGTTGAGGCGCTCTCGCAGCGAGTTGCCTTCCATGTTGGGCATCACGTAGAACAACAGGCCATCCACGTCGCCGGAGTCGTAGAGCGGTAGGACGTGCGGGTGAGTAAGCCCGGCGGCCAGCTAGATCTCGCGGAGGAAACGCTCAGCCCCGATCTCAGAGGCGACTTCGGGCCGCAGGACCTTGAGAGCGACTTTCCGGTCATGGCGCAGGTCTTCAACGAGGAAGACGATGGCCATACCGCCTTGGCCCAGCTCGCGCTCAACGGAGTATCGGCCTTCGAGGCCCAGATCGAGTCTCTCCTTCAGATCCATCATAGCCGCGAAATATGTCGCGAGCCGGCTCTTGTGGCCAGTGGTGCTGGGGATTCCCCAGCCGTGCCGCGGATTGTTGTCCCCAGCCGTGCCGCGTGGTTATTTTAATAAAGTCCGCGGATTCGGCGACCCCGACCATAGCCCCACGTGCCCAGGCCAGCGCAAGAGGTAAGACCCTATGAGGATTGCTAGGAAGCTACTGCCGCTT
>JBDHHL010000591.1:0-2609 GCA_039589375.1 Gemmatimonadota bacterium
GTGTCCTTCGCCTCCGCTTTGACCGCTTCCATATCCACCTGCCCGGCCGGAAAGCGACGCTGCACCTTGTAGTACTCCGCCGGGTCCGTCCCGTCGAGTTCATAGTTCACCCGGAAGCGCTTGCCCTCGAAGACTTCATACAAGGGGAACAGACCGCTGTTCACGGCTATCCGCACCAGTTGAACCGTCTGCGAAGGCTCGCTCTTCCACCCCGTCGGGCACGGCGAATGCATCAGCAGGAATCGAAACCCCTTCATCTTCAAAGCGGTCTTCACCTTACGATCGAAGTCCTCCGGATGAGCCATTGACACCGTCGCCGCGTATGGCACACGATGCGCGATCATGATGCTCATCATGTCCTTCTTCGCCGCCCGCTTGCCGAACGGTGAGGTCGTCGTACGCGCGCCCATCGGCGTCGCGGACGATCGCTGCCCGCCCGTGTTGCCGTAGATCTCGTTGTCGTAGCAGATGTACAGGAAGTTCTCGTTGCGCTCTGCCGCTGCGGAAAGCGTCGCCATGCCGATGTCGTACGTTCCCCCGTCGCCCGCCCAGTTGATCACCTGCCCGTCTTCGCCGTTGATGTCGCGCACCGCAGCCATTCCCGTCGCGAATGCAGGTGACGAGCCGAACGTCGCGGCCAGGACGGGGACGCCGTAGCTCGATGTGGGGTACCCACCCGCGGTCACGATGCCGCAGCACGCGGGAATCGTCAACATGGCCTTCTCGTCGGCCTCACGCAGCAGTCGCCCCAGCATCGTCAGGGCGACCGACATCCCGCACCCGCCGCAGTTGGTGTTGTTCGGCCGCAGCAGGCACTCTTCGCTGCACACAACCGGAACCTTGTCTGCCGTGCTCGCCGTCGTGGTCATGCGTCGATTCCTTTCCAGATCGGCCGCTCTTCCCGCTCACGCCGCGCCAGGTCGTCAACCACCTCGTCGATCATGTCCGGCGTCACGTCGCCCCCACACACGCCTGCGAGGTAGTTCTGAATCAGCAGGTCGTCCCGCACGCCCTGCGCCGCCGCCTTGAGGCTGTGCCAGAACAAACCGCCGATGCCCGACGAGTAGTTGCGATCAAGCACCGCGACCTTCGCCGCGCCGGCGCACGCTTCCAGCATCTCCTCGCCCGGGAACGGCCGGAATGCCCGCACCTTGATCATGCCGATCTTCTCGCCCGCCTTCCGCCGTCGCTTGACGACCTCCCGCGTCGTCGACGCCATGCTGCCCGAAGCAATCAGCACCTGTTGGGCGTCCTCCGTCTCGAACGTCTCGATGAACCCGCCCACGTCCCGGCCGAAGACGTCCTTGAACGCCTTCCGGTGCTCTTCATACGCCTCCGGAATCCGTTGAAACGCTGCATCCGTGTCCACCCGCATGCTGAGCGTTTCCTGAGGCCACGCGATTCCGCCCACCGTCACCGGATGCTCGTGGTTCAGCCGATGCGGCAGATCAAGCTCCGGCAAGTAGGCGTCCACCAGCTCCTGCTCCGGCAGCTCCGTATTCATCTGGGTGTGCGACATGATGAACGCATCCATCGCCACCAGCGCCGGCATGAGAATCCGGTGATCCTCTGCCAAACGGAACGCCAGCAGAGTCGTGTCCAGCACTTCCTGATTCGTCTCGCAGTAGAACTGGATCAGCGCTGCGTCGCGCATCATCAGGGAGTCGCCCTGGTCCGCCCAGATGTTCCACGGTGGGCCCAGCGTTCGGTTCACCGCCGCCAGCACGATCGGGCATCGGTAGAAACCCGCTGTGAAGATGTTCTCCGTCATGTACGAAAGCCCGTTCGCCGAGCTTGCGGTGAACGATCGGGCCCCGGTCATCGAAGCGCCGATGCACACGCCCATCGCGCTGTGTTCGCTCTCCACCGGAACGATCCGCCCTTTGGTGAACTTGTATCTCGAGGCGTACTCGATGATCTCGGTCTGCGGCGTGATCGGATACGCCCCCGCGACAACGCCACGGGCTCCGCGGTTCGCCTCGCCCGCAGCCGAGAGGGCGTACCCCGCTGCGTGGTTTCCCGTTACGACCTCTAACGCCATTCGCTTGCTCCAGCTGAAGCCGCCTACAGGGCGTTCATGTAAATCACGTTGCGCGGGCACTCTGCCGCGCACACCCCGCATCCCTTGCACGATGTGTAATCGAAGACAAACTCATGTCCCACGCGCTTCAGGACGCCCTCCGGGCAGTACGTGACGCACTTATCGCATTCGTTGCACACGCCGCAACTCAAGCACCGCTGCGCTTCCGAAGGATCAGCCAGACCCACGTGCACCTCTTCATACGTGAAGCGCCTGGTCGTCGGATCGAGGGCCCGGCTCTCGCTCGGGGCACACCGCCGGAACAGGTGCATCGTCAGGCTGTCGGGCTTCGCAACCTCCTCCTCCGTCGGCGGGGGCAGCAGCAGCTCGCCCGTGAACGTGTGATGCACGTGAAACGCCGCTCTTCGCCCCGAACCGATCGCCGCGGTCACCGTCCCGTCGTACGTGGCCAGATCGCCCACCGCGTACACCGGCGTCTCCAGCACGCCGAGGAGGTTCTCGTTCTCGTGAACCTCCGTCCCCTCGGGAAAGATCGAGAGCTCCGCCGACTGGCCGAGGGCCAGGAAGA
>JBDHHL010000592.1:0-2604 GCA_039589375.1 Gemmatimonadota bacterium
CTCGATTCAGCCCAAAGCCTACGAAAAAGGGATCGAGAGATGAACGGTGCGCACCTACACCTGATGATCAACCATTTCCCGTTGGTCGGTTTGCTGTTCGGCCTGGTCATACTCGTCGTCGCGCAGCTGCGGCGGAATTCCGACCTGGCGCGAACCGGCTTGGTCGCGTTGGTGATCATCGCCATCATCACGATCCCGGCCTACCTCACCGGCGAGCCAGCGCACGACATCGTCCACGATCTTGCCGGGATCTCCGATGAGATCCTCGAGCGTCATGAGTGGGCCGCGCTCATCGCTCTCGCCCTCGCCGAGATCGTGGGGATCATCGCGCTCTATGGCCTCGTGGCGTTCCGGCCACCCAAGGAGCTACCCGGCTGGTTCGTCCCGACGTTGCTCGTCCTCTGCCTCATCGCCGTCGCCTGGCTGGGGTATACCTCGTCACTGGGCGGACAGATCTCCCACGAGGAGACGCGGCCGGGTTTTCAGATAGTCGGAGAATAGGCTCGGCAGCGGGCGTGCTGGCCGCCTCAGTGATTGCTGACCAGCATACGGCCCAGATGAGGCGAGCGACCCGCAAGCCACAAGAGGACCAAGGTGATAGGGAACCCGGCGAGAACGATCCATACCGCCGGGACTAGAATTTCCGCCGGCACCTTCAGCTTGTCTATAGAAAAGGATAGTGCTTCCACCGTTGCCCAGGCCGCGGTGGCGTAGATCAGCGCGCCACGGATTACCCGCCGACCCGCACTCTCAGCGGCTTGCTTAGCAGCGACGGCCCTGGCCGACGCGGTTGCGGCGGCGGTCGCGGCGGAGGACGCCGCCCGTAACGCCTCACCAAACGCCTCGGCGCTGGCAAACCGGGCGCCCGGTTCTTTCATCAGGGCCCGGTCGATGACTCTCGATACTTCGAGCGGCAGTTCGGGCGCCACCTGGAGAAGGCTGGGCGGTGTGTCCTGCGCGTGCTGGCGCACGAAGTCCTGAGCGCTCGGACCCGGGAACGGAAGCCGTCCGGAGAGTATCTCGTAAGCCATCACCGCAAGCGAGTACTGATCGGATCGGGCGTCCACGATACCGCACTCCGCCTGCTCTGGGCTCAGGTAGGGCGGTGTACCCAGTATCTCGCCGGTGCCGGTCAGGGTCGCCGCCTGGCTGGTACCCGAGATGGACTTGGCAAGCCCGAAGTCCGTCAGCAGGATCCGGCCGGAATGCCGATCGATCAAAACGTCAGCGGGTTTCAGGTCTCGGTGAATGAGCGCGCGCTCGTGAGCGTAGGTGAGGGCGTCGGCGAGCGCACCGACAATGCGTACAGCCTCTTTCAGGGCCAGCTTCCCTTTGCGCTTGAGCCGATCCGCCAGCGACTCGCCCTCGATGTGCTCCATCACGAAGAACGGGATGCCGTTCCGCGTTTCGCCCACATTGTAGACGCTGACGATGCTGGGGTGCGGACAGCCCGCCATGGCCCTGGCCTCCCGCTTGAAGCGCGCCACGGCTTTGCGGCTGTTTGTGTGGCGCGGCATCAACGCCTTCACCACAACCTGGCGCTCCAGGCTGCGCTGGTGCGCCAGGTACACGCGGCCGGTCCGTCCCTCACCGAGCACCTGGTCCAGCACGATGTCCCCGCCCAACGTCTGCTGGATATGCTCGGCCAGCCGATCTCTCGCTGCGCCACCCGAGTTAACGGGCGGACGCTCGTTTGGGGCCATACACCCTCCAACTATCCTGTATCTAGGGACACTGGAAAAATCTATCTAGACGCGCGCCGCAGCGACAGCAGCCCGTTCCCCAACCCGACCCGGCCAGGTCACACAACAAAGTACTCCGAATGTCGCAAGGTAATGCACTTTCTGCGCCAGCCCCAACCGGGCGAGGCCCTTCTTCCTCTGACGTCGCAACGCTGTATCGCGACCGGATGTCGGCGTTTGGGAGCCTCCAGTCGTCGGAAAATACGGGAATTGGGAAAGACGCTAAGCCCGGAAGCCGCGCGCGGGCATGCGTCGTGACTAGAAGGGCCAGCGAAAGAGAGCGGCGGGGCCGCCCACGTCCATTATCGCGGCGACGACGGTCCAGGTGACGAAGAGGGCGAAGATCAGCCAGATGCTGACTGTCAGCAGGCTCAGTCGCCTGTTGGTCGTTTCCTGCTGCTTCACCAGGCGGTGGAGCTGCGCGAGCTGGCTCTGCCCGGTATGCGACCCTTGCCTGCCGGTGAGGTCGCCCAAACAGCTCTTGCACGAGACGTTGTCGAGAGAGTTGACCTCGCCGCACGTTGGGCAGCAAACGAGCTGGTCTTTCGCCATGGCCGTACTCGGACTACTGGATTCTCACCTTGTAGGTCACGGGGAGGTCAACCGGACATTGGTCTGTCTTGCAGTAGAACGCGATGACGTAGATGTTCGCGCTCAGAGGCTCACCGAGTACCTGCTCCGCCTCGCGGTTGGTGCTGTCCGCCACACGCTGACAGATCGGCTCCCCGCCGGCGCGCAGGTAGTCCGTGGGCGGGTCTGCGTTCCCACTGCAGATCTTGAAATCCAGGTCGGCGTCCTGCTGCCACTCGGCCACGAAATCGAGCGTGGCGCCGGTCGTGAGTACCATGTAGAAGAAGTTGGT
>JBDHHL010000593.1:0-2601 GCA_039589375.1 Gemmatimonadota bacterium
CATCGGAATCATCCGTGGACTCGAAATAGCGTCCGCTCAACAGTTCGATACCCAACGCTCCGAAATAGTCGCCCTCGATGATGCGAAAATCTGCACCGCCCCCGTGCTCCATGACCTCGCCGGACGCTGACAGATACGAGAACGTCCAGGAGTTGAAGACGTCGGAGACGGGAAGCCTGGATATGGCGCTGGCCGCCTTGATGTCCGGGTGAGCATCTAGCCGACCTTGGAAGTCTTGATGGAACGCGATGCGAGCTGCCGGCTCTGTGTAGCGAGGACCGCCCAGATGAACCTCGAACGTCATCACACCCGTGGATCTGATACCAAGATCGAGATGCTGGAGCTTGACCAGGCTCCTCATGAAAAGGCCCGCGCCCACCAGCAATAGGATGGCCAGCGCAACCTGGCTCATGACCAGTACGTCGCGAACGCGCCGGCCACGGGCACCGCGCGTGCTCGTTCGAGGGTGTTCGCGAAGCGAACCCCCGAGCTTCGGGCCGGAGAATCGCAAAGCCGGAGCGAGTCCGAAGACCACCACGGTGACCAGCGCCATTGCCAACGCGAAGACGAAGAGCGTTGCGTCGAACGTGACCTCATCCGCGCGCGGGAGAGCCTCCGACGCCAACGGCAATAGAGTCTTGACGCCCCAATAGGCCAGCGCGAGGCCGGCGAGCCCGCCTACGATCGCGACCGTCAGGCTTTCAGTCAGAAGCTGGCGGACCAGTCGAAACCTGCCAGCACCGATCGCCGATCTTAGCGCGAGCTCACGTTCTCGTGTGATGTTTCGAGCGAGAAAAAGGCTGGCAACGTTCACACACGCGATGAGAAGGACCAAGCTCGCAGCGCCCAGCAGGAGATAGAGCATGGTGCCGGCGTTGCCCACGACATTGTCATAGAGTGGTTCGACTTCAGCAGCCCAGCCCTTTTCGCTTGGGTAGAGCTCGGCCTGGCTAACACTCAGAGCATCGAGTTGAGCCCGCGCCTGCTCCAGCGTAACGCCCGACCGGAGGCGCGCGATGACGCTCAGATAGTGGTTCCCGCGGTTTTGCGTAGCACCTTCGTCCTGCAGCTCCAACGGCATCCAGAGATCAACATCGCCGCCCACCACATCCTCGAAGCCTGCCGGCATGACACCGATCACCTCGATGGCGTCCCCGTCCAGCAATACCTGCTGTCCCGGGACGCTCTCCTCGCTCGAGATGGCCTTCCACAGTCGGTGGCTCAGAACAGCGACCCGTGCAGAAGAGCGTTCCTCCTCTCTGTGAAAACGGCGTCCTAGGGTCGGGTAAGAACGGTATACATCGAAGAAATCAGAGCTCACCTGTAGCTGCGTGACGCGCCGCGGAGGGCCATTGCCCGTTAACGTGAATCCCATCTCCTGGTAGTTGTAGATGGCCGCGGCGTGCTCGAACGCGTCTGTCTTTTCCCTGTAGTCGAGAAAGGCAGGTCCCGACACCCAGATGCCGCCGCCGTAGCTCTCGTGCGTCTGGTAGACCCTCACTAGCCGCTCAGGTTCGTCGAAGCCTAGAGGTGTTAGGATCACGCGGTGCAGGACGCTGAACACGGCTGTGTTAGCCCCGATCCCCAACGCCAGCGTGACGATCGCGACGGCCGCGAAGCCGGGATTCTTGCGCAGCTGCCGAACCGCATAGCGCACGTCCGCCATCAGGTCCTCCAGCGGCCGCACACCGCGTTCTTCGCGTACTTCCTCCTTCACCCGCTCCACGCCGCCGAATCGGATGCACGCTATTCTGCGGGCTTCCTCTCGAGTCATCCCCGCCCGCACGTTCTTCTCGATTTCCATCTCCAGGTGGAAACGCAGTTCCTCGTCCATCTCCTTTTCCACGGTCCTTCTACGCAACAAGGCGTCGAAGGCTTCAGCTAAGTACGCTGTCCATCTCATGAGTAGCACCCTCAGCCTCATTCAGTATCAGTACGCCATCTGGAGGATCTGCTCGATCGCGGCCGACGACCGCCGCCAGGCTCGCTGCTCCTTGGCCAGCTGCTCGAGCCCAGCCGACGTCAGCTCGTGGTACCGCGCCCGCCGATTGTTCTCGGTCATCCGCCACTCTGACCGAACCCAACCCTTCCGTTTCAGGCGCTGCAACGCCGGATAGAGTGAGCCCTGGTTCACCTGGAAGACATCGCTGGACATGTGCTGGATTCGCTCGGAGATCCCCCAGCCGTGCAGCGGCTCGAACGAGAGGATCTTGAGGACCAGCATGTCGAGCGTGCCCTGGAGGAGTTCGGATCTGTCCTCACCCATCGCCCTCTCCTGTAGACGGTCTACACAAAGCTAGCGGCGCTCCTATAGACTGTCAACAGAAAGGACGCCTAGCGAGTCCTACTCTTCCCTGAGTGCGGTCACCGGGTCGATTCGCAGCGCGCGCCGCGCGGGCAGGTAGCATGACAGGAGCGCGGCCGCGCCCAGCAGGACGGTTACGCCCACGTAGGTGCCCGGATCGCTCGGCGCGATCCCGAAGAGAAGACTCGATAGGAGGCGGGATAATAAAAAGGCGCCCAGCAAGCCGAGCACAATCCCGAATGCGGCCGGGCGTATTCCCTGCCGAATGACCAGCCCCATCACGTTGTCTCTGCTAG
>JBDHHL010000594.1:0-2599 GCA_039589375.1 Gemmatimonadota bacterium
TGCCATCTCCTTCGCCATAGCCTCGGCGGAGCGAAAGGCCTCGTCACCGTGACTATTCTCTCTTCCCGCCTTGCCGTTGCGCCACACGTAGACCGTCGCGCGGTCTATGCCGGCGGCCTTGGCCGCGAGTGTCACGTTGCCGCAGAAGGAGAGCGCCAACAGGTAGGCGCGCTTTTTCTGGTGCCGTACGCTGTTGTACAGTCCTGCTCGCTCAGCGTCTTCCATGGCATCCTTGAGTGCAACCGGCAGCGCCTGCGTGTTCTTGGCCATAGTCGCCTCCATTTACCTCGAAAAAACGGCCTTGCATCCCGGCGAGCAATGAGAACCTTCAGGTGCTCTTGCCTTCGGAGCTTCATCGACAACGGGGGGCGGCTGATGTCAGACGTGCACAGGCCGCTTCTTCATTCAGTTCGACTGCCGTGAGTCCGGGCACACCCGGTGACTGCAGGCGTCGATGTACAGAGAGGGCTTAAGGCAAGGGAGCTTGCTAGCTACCCCTTCGGTTGGAGCAGTTGCTCAAGAGCCGCGTGGCCACGTAGGGACTCCAAGTCCTTGTCCGTGTGGTACAACCTGCCGGTGTAGAAATGTCCCTTCGCGATAGCATCGTTGAGGAGATCCACCGCACGGTCGCGCTCGCCACGCACAGCCGCAATCCTCGCCCTCCAATAGCTGGGCCAGCCAAAGGAGTAAGGTGGATTCAGCGTCCGCAACTCTTCGTCGATCCGTAGCGCCTGTTGCGTGTTCCCGAGCCTTGCATTCAGAACGCCCAGGTAACCCAGATATATCACGCTTCCAGGGAATTCCTCGACCAGTTCCTGGATGAGAGTGCGTGCCTCCTGCCACCGCTCAGCCTCGTACAGGATCTGGGCCAGGCCGTAACGGTACGTTGCCGTCTCCGCTTGCTCTTGCGCACGGCTCCGATACCAGTCGATTGCCCGATTAGATACCTCGGTTGCATCCTCATGGTAACCATGAGCTCTAAGTTCGGTGCCAGCTGCCCACATGACACGGCCTGGGGTCCATCCTCCTTGGGCCGGCAGTGCTAGGCATTCGTCAAGGCGTTCATTCAACTCCTCGAGACGTCCCAACGCGGCGAGGGCTCGCACTTCGTACGAGAGGGTGGGAAGACGGTTGGGGTATTGTCGGCGTGCGCGGCGTGCCTCTTCCAGTTCCCTGCTGTGGTCGCCGAGCATGTGATAGGGGGTAGTCAACCACCGCCAATAGTCGGTCCACCCTCTTAACGCAGGTCCAGCGGGATCCAGCCCCTTCAGGATATCCGCGGACTCACGAGGCCTATTGACCCACTGAGTTGCCACGCCAAGGCTGTACGTCCAAAGCGGATCCGGCGCGAGTTCGATTCTCCGTTGGGCCGCGCGCACCGCAGCGGGCCAATCTCCTTCGAGCGATGCGATCACGTAGTCGAGAACTTCCCGGTCGGCTGGGTTGAGCTGCTCACGCGAGCGACTGAGCAGGCGCGTGATCGAGTCCGCTTTAGAAAGCTGGCCACGAAAATAGTAAGCAGCTGAAAGGAAAAGCTGGGCCGCTGCGAAGGTCGAGTCGATCTTGGCAGCCCGAGCGAACCGGTCGGCTGCTTCCCCGAACTGTCGTACCATGAAAAGTTCCAGGCCCGCTGCATACTCCTGATAGGACTCGAACTTGGGCGGTGGCGCCGATTCGATAGCGAACGAGCCTGCGACTCTGGGATTATGGACGCTGGCCAAGGCGCCCATCACGCGTTGCCGGATCTCTTCAACGGCCTGCAAAGGATTACTTGTCGATGCAATAACCGGCTCCAGCGCGGTGAGAAGCTTCCCGTCCGCCACGTCAGTTATCTGCGTCTGGAATCCGAGACCCTCACCAACTCGGTAGTAGGCTCCCCAGACTACTGTCCCTGCCCCCGTCTCCTCGGCTAACACACGAACTTGGTCCAGACCCTCCTCCGCTGCCGCTCTCTCGGCAATCGCTCTTGACGAGAGTAGTGCAACAGTGGAGGGGACAACCTCCATGAGACCGGTGCGGCTGAGACCCTCTGTGATCCAATCGGCCGACATCACCCCTAGCGGATCGAGCGACGGATCACCAGTCCGATTCTCGAATACAGCTACGACGACGCGCCTTTCATCGAGCGTCACTCCCCGTTCAGGCAGGAAAATGAAAGCCGCAGCGGCGATGGCTATCGCAGCCGCCGCGGCAACGAGTACCATTCTTGATCTGCGATTTGCCGGCGAAGCGCTCGAGGTCGGTTCCGCGGCGCCCTTCGCTCCTTCCGGCGTCGTCTGCACGCCAACAGGCTCTCCCTCGAACGTCGGCTCGGAGGGCACTCGCTCCCGCCTCAGCCGCTCGGCCAGGGCCAGCACATCCTCGGGCGGATCTATATCGAGCTCCCGCCTCAGTAGATCCTCATGCTCCTGAGCGTACTGGAGCGCGTTGGCCGGGTCGCCAGCCGCCGCCATCGCCTGCATGAGTCGAACAGCGAAGCGCGAGTTGTAGGGATCGTAGGCCGCCAGCCGCTGCCACCAACCGACCGCTCTGGGGAAGTCGCCGGCGTCCTCGGAGCTCTCGGCCAGTGATTCGAGCGCTTCGGCATATTGAACGGCCA
>JBDHHL010000595.1:0-2597 GCA_039589375.1 Gemmatimonadota bacterium
CCTCGAGGCGAACCGAGGCGAAAGGTCCGCTGCCGATGAGGTCGACTAGAGAGAGCTGCGTGCCGCCTTCGTTGGGGATACGCACGTCGTTTCGCGTCTGCCAGACGGGACCGCCCTCTAGCTCGATCTCCAGCCGCGCATTCCTTCTGGAGTCGGCGTCCTGAGCCCAAAGCGGATGCGGAGAAAGCGTCCCCAGCAGAATGAGAAGCCGGAGTGACCCGTTCGCCCACGCGCGAAGCGGACTTGCGCAGGATCGTCCCGTGCAGGACAGTGGTCCGCTCACGCTGGGCCGGACCCCTCGCCGAGCAGCGCCGCCAGCACGATTCCCCGCGTCGCCAGTATGCGCTCGATCGTGTCGCCGATCTTGTTGTTCGGCGTGGAAGCGCCAGCGGTGAGCCCAATCTCGAGATCGCCCTCGGGTAGCCAATCCTCGTCCTTCACCACTCGATCGGTGCCGACGACCTTATGGCTGATGGTTCGGCGTTCCGGGTCGATGCAGGTCGAGTCCTCGAGGTGATAGGTGTGCGTGTGCTGGGCGCACATCTGGGCCAAATGGTTCGTGTTGCTCGAGTTGTAGCCACCGATGACGATCATGATGTCCGGGGGAGATTGCATCAACTTGAGCACCGCGTCTTGGCGGTCCTGCGTCGCACTACAGAGCGTGTCGAAGTGCCGGTAGTGTGCAGTCAACTCGTCTTCGCCGTACCGCTCGATCATCGCCTGGCGGAACTGCTCCGCGATCTTGACCGTCTCGGACGCCAGCATCGTCGTCTGGTTGGCCACGCCCACCTTCACCAGGTCCCGATCGGGATCGAACCCGTCGGAACAGGCGTGGCCGAAGCGCGCGACGAACTCGTCACGGTCTCCGCCGTGCGCTATGTAGTCGCGCACCGCCCGTGCCTCTTCCAAGTCTTTGACGATCAGGTACGCGCCTTCGTAGCGGCTGGCCTGCGAGGCCGTGGCTTTGCTTTCCTCGTGGAAGAACTTGCCATGGATGATCGCCGTGTAGCCGTCGCGCGCGTAGCTCTCCACGCGCTTCCAGACGTTGAGCACCGAGCCGCAGGTCGTGTCGACCAACAGGCAGCCGATCTCGCGTAGCGCCTCGAAGTCGTGCAGCGTGACGCCGAATGCCGGTATGATGACGAGGTCTGCGGATCTTACGCCGCTGAAGTCGAAGCGGCCGTCCTCGCCGGGCATGAGGAACTCGATGCCCATTTGGCTCATCCGTTCGTTGACGTGCGGGTTGTGGATGATCTCGCCTAGGAGGAAGAGCTGACGGTCGGGGAACTTGTGCCGTGCCTCGTATGCATACTGGACCGCACGGTCCACTCCGTAGCAGTAGCCGAACTCCTCGGCAAGCCGGATCGAGAGACCGCCGATAGAGGCGCGGTAGCCGTTGTCGCGCAGCCAGTCGACGACCCGGGAGTGGTACTCGCCTTCTAGAACGGGCAGCACGGTCTTCTTGAGGCCTAAGCCCGTGCGGAAATAGGTCTTCGAGCCTTCCATAGCAGCAAAAGGGTACCCGGCGCTTGAAGCTAAATCAAGGATGAAAGGACACATCGCTTCTCGGACTGCCGTTCGTGTTGATGGCAGGATCGGCAGGGTGCTTACCAGTGTGGGTACGAACGCGTTACAATTACTACGTGCCCCGGCCAGGTCGAGAAATCGTTGGAGGCGACGATGGTGCGGAAGAAGAAGGAGTACACCCGGCGAGAGCTAGGAGGCCAGGAGCTGCGGCCGGAGAGTCTGATGATGGGCTACGGGTACCGTCCCGAGTGGTCGGAGGGCTCCATCAAATGCCCGATTTTCCAGACATCGACATTCGTATTCGAGTCAGCCGAGGACGGCAAGGCTTTCTTCGAGCTTGCCTACGGACTGCGAGAGAAGGGCCCGGCTGAAACCCCGGGTCTCATCTACAGCCGCTTGAATAACCCGGACCTGGAGATCCTGGAGGACCGGCTCACCCTTTGGGATGATGCCGAGGCGGCGGCGGTACACGCCAGCGGCATGTCGGCCATCGCGACGACGGCCCTGACGTTCCTGCGTCCCGGCGACGTTCTGCTTCATAGCGAACCCCTCTACGGCGGTACCGAGTACCTCTTCTGCCATGTCCTGCCCGAGTTCGGCATCGATGTCAGGGGGTTTCCGGCTGGGTCCGAAGCCCATTCGGCGCTCGAGGAGCTCGCAAGCGACCAGAAGGTAGCGGACCGCTTGCGCATGATCTTTATCGAGACGCCGGCGAATCCGACCAACGATCTCGTTGATATCTCCCACTGTGCGGAGGTGGCCCGGAGGCATTCCCGGGATGACCGCAAAGTCGTACTCGCTGTGGACAACACGTTTCTGGGGCCGCTATTCCAACACCCCCTCAAGTTCGGAGCCGATCTGGTCATTTACTCGGCCACCAAGTTCATCGGCGGCCATAGCGACCTGATCGCAGGCGCCGTGCTCGGCTCGGAGGAGCTGATCGGCCAGGTGTTGCAGACCCGGACCTTCCTGGGGACGGCGTCGGAACCGTGGACCGGCTGGTTGATCCTCCGCAGCCTCGAGACGTTGAAGCTGCGGATGACCTCGCAGATGAAGAACGCTCGCTATGT
>JBDHHL010000596.1:0-2592 GCA_039589375.1 Gemmatimonadota bacterium
TTGTCAGTACCACCAGCACGAAGGTTGCTCCATCCTCCGTGTACACGATCCCGCCGTCGTGTCGAATCTCCGTGATCGACCCCGTCTTATGGGCCACCCGCGCGCCCGCCGGCAATCGGGCTGGGATGCCCTCGTTGAATTGCTGCCGCGACATGATCTCGATCATCTCATGACACGATTTTTCACTCGCGGCGCGATGCTCGTTGATCGCGTCGAAGATGATGCCCATATCCCTGGCCGTGATCGAGTTGCTCAGGCCCGCGCGGTATGCCTTGCCGTCCTCGACACCCCGCAGCACCTCGATCGAGTCGGCTCCCAGGTCGCGCATAGTGCCCTGTACCCGTTCCGCGCCCACTAGCTCGATCAGGATGTTCGTCGCCAGGTTGCTGGAAATCGTGATCATCAACTCCGTCAGCTGCCGAATGCTCTCCCTTTCGCCCAATCGCGCGTAGAGCGTGCCTTCGCTATCCTCCGGCGCGCTCAGCTCGTAGGGCGAGCCATCGACGATCGACCTGAACGTGTTCTTGATCGTCACGCTGTCGTCTAGGCTAAGCATCCCCACCTCCGCATCCCGGAACAGCTGGATCATCACCGGAACCTTCATCATGCTGGCAGCATGCACCCGGCTGTCCACGTCGAGCATGATAGAATCGCCCCGTACCGAGTCCCGGAAGTAGATGCCCACCACCTCGGCACCGCTCTCGCCGGCCCGGCCCTCGAGGCGTGACTGGAGATCCGCCGCGCGATCCACCGTACAGCCACTACCTACCAGGAACAGGCCGCACAGCAGCTTGCCGTACTCGAGCTTACAGAGCATCGTCTCGCCATCGTCTCTTAGGGGTTGGGCTGGGACTTGAAACGTCCGGCTTCAACATAACCTTACGGTCGAGTCACCGCAGCGACAATTTGATGCTGCCAACCTCACGGCGTACGTTTCCATCTCGGCACCCAGCCAATACTCAGTAACCTTCGCCAAGCCGCTTGCAACAAGGGGATCATACGATGACCCACCGTCGAGCCTTTCTCAAGCAGCTAGTCTCCGTCGCCGGCGCATCCGGACTTGGAAGCCTGATATCGCTGAACGACCTGCTGGCTCGGGAGCTAGACAGCCTCCCCCGGTCGAGTGGCGGCGACTCCTCGTGGGCTAGTCTGCGCGATCGCTACCTGCTGGCACCAGAGATCGTCTACTTCAACCACGGATCCATAGGGACGATCCCGCGGATCGTCCATCAGGCGCAGGTCGCCTACCTCCGCACCTGCGAATCCAACCCCTGGCTTCACATGTGGGGAGGCGTCTGGGAAGAACCGCGCGAGATCGTGCGCGAAAAATCCGCCCAACTGTTGGGTTGCCGGTCTGAGGAGATCGCCCTCATCCACAATACCACGGAGGGATTCAACACGCTCGCTTCGGGTCTCGACCTGGGACCGGGCGACGAGGTACTGTTCAGCTCGCTCAACCACGCGGGAGCCAGCGTTTGCTGGCATCACTACGCGAAGGCCAAGGGCTTCACGGTCACGAGCTTCGATTTCCCCATCGCCGACATACCGGCGATGACAGCGGACGACGTGCTGGAGGCCTACGACCGGAACATCGGCAGCCGTACGCGTGTTCTCGTGTTCCCACACATCGACAACATCGTCGGCCTCCGCTACCCGGTGAGAGAGCTGACAGCTCTGGCCAAGAGCAAAGGGGTCGAGATCGTCGCTGTCGACGGCGCACAGTCGGTGGGCATGTTCGACGTGGATGTGAAGGGCATGGGCGTGGACGT
Organism: Gemmatimonadota bacterium; assembly: GCA_039589375.1. Lineage (GTDB taxonomy): Bacteria > Gemmatimonadota > Gemmatimonadetes > Palauibacterales > KS3-K002 > JASFMO01. Next base: position 1,770 of record JBDHHL010000596.1, read on the forward strand.
CTACTGCACCAGCCCCCACAAATGGCTGCAGTCGCCCAAAGGTCTCGGCCTCATGTACGTGCGTGAAGAGGTACAAAACTCGATCCACCCCATGTGGGTGACCTGGGGGCAAGCACGCTGGAACGGCACGGCGCGGATTTTCGAGGACTACGGGACTCGCAATCTGGCGGAAGTCATCACGCTGGGAGACGCCATCGATTTCCAGTACCAATTGGGTGCTGAGGCGAAGGAGAAACGCTACCGGGAGATCTGGGAGAGCTTCCGTTCGGCCGCCGAACAATCGGACCGCGTCATCTGGCGGTCGCCGCGATCCTGGCCGCGTGCGGCCTCGCTCTTCGCCATCGAGATCCGCGGTACCGAGAGCCAGGTCGTCTTCGATCGGATGTATGAGGAGCACGGATTCGTCTTCCGCCCCTTCCGAACACTGGGGCTCAACACGATCCGCATCTCACCGAACGTGTACAACACCGCGGAAGAGGTACACCGTTTCTTCGAGCTAGCGGCGAACCTGCCGAAAGGGTGAGCTATGCGGCTGGCGGCGGAACGCGAACCGTATAAAATAGGATTAATCGCAAGTAGTTATTCCTACAAAGAGTAGTGCATTATGAGCTCCAATAGCACCGACGGCAGGGGCGCCGACCGCGCTGAGCCCGGGCCCACGATCTCTGGGCCCATCCGACTTCGCGAGGTCAGGGACGCCACGGTTATCCGCTTCGCCGGCGCCTCCGGCGATGGCATCCAGCTAACCGGCACACAGTTCGCGATGGAGAGCGCCCTTGCGGGCAGCGACGTTGCCACCTTCCCCGACTATCCGGCGGAAATC
>JBDHHL010000597.1:0-2587 GCA_039589375.1 Gemmatimonadota bacterium
AGTAACTCCGCCAAAGAGCCGTCCGAGCGCATGCAGCTTGCCAGGATGCCGCGCCCCTCTTCCTGCGAGCGCTCCACCACCGCCGCGCCGGCGGCGTCACCGAAGAGGACGCAGGTGGCCCGATCGGTCCAATCCGTTATCGCGCTCATCTTCTCCGGCGCCACGCACAGAGCTCTCTCGATCTGGCCGCTGAGAATCAGGCCGCGGGCGATGTTGAGGGAATAGAGCCAGCCGCTGCAGGCACCCCAGACGTCGAAGGCGACCGACCTGTGCGCATTCAGCTTCGCCTGTATGTCGCAAGCGGTTGCCGGGAGCAGACGGTCGGGTGTGGCTGTGGAGACTATGATGGCATCGATATCGTCCGCGCCTAGTCCAGCTTCCGCCAGCGCGTTCTCAGCGGCGAGGTAGCCCATTTCGACGACGCCGACCCCGTCCTCGGCGATACGCCGCTCCCGTATGCCCGTACGCTCGACGATCCACTCATCCGTGGTGTCGACCATGCGCTCGAGGTCGGCGTTCGTCAGCACCTTCTCGGGTGCCCACATCCCGGTCGAGATCAGACGGATCGTATCCACCGCCACGACTACACCCTCGTGTTGACGAGCTGCGAGAGCTCGCGCTTCAGATGTTCCACCATATCGCTCTCCACCGACTTGACCGCCACGCGCACCGCGTGCCGAATCGCACGAGCCGGCGAGTCACCGTGACAGATGATCGTCACACCGTTCACACCCAGGAGCGGGGCTCCCCCGTATTCCGCGTAGTCAAGCACGCTGCAAATGCTCTGCAGATCCACATCGGGACCGCTGTCGGCCACCGCTCGGCTTACGAGCCGTGCCACGTGCGCGGCCACTGATTCATAGAACTTGAGGACGACATTTCCGACGAAACCGTCGCAGACGATCACGTCGTGGTCTCCTCGTATTATGTCACGTCCCTCAACATTGCCCACGAAGTTCAAGCCGCCGCGCTCCAACAACCTGTGCGCTTCGAGGGTCAGCTCATCACCCTTTCCGGCTTCCCCCCCTATGTTCAGCAACCCGATCCTCGGGCTGGCTCGGCCCTCCAGGTCCTGAATGTAGATGTGGCCCAGATGGGCGAACTGCTCCAACTGTTGCGGCCGGCAGTCCACGTTCGCACCTACATCGAGCATCAGCGTCGGGTGTGCTTCACCCGTTGGCAGCAGCGCCCCCAGCGCCGGCCGATCCGTACCCGGAAGCGACCCCAGCATCAGTATCGACGCGGCCACGATCGCTCCCGTAGAACCGGCCGAGATGAAGGCATCCGCCTCCCCGCTACGCTGCAGCTCCGCGCCGCGAACGATGGAGCTGTCAGGCTTGCGCCGCACCGACTCCACCGGCGGATCGCTCATTCGTATGGCGTCCCGCGCCGGAATGACCTCGAGCCTGTCTTCCGGCACCTTCTGGCCCCGAAGTTCTTGTTCGATCGCCTCGGGGTCACCGACCAGCAACAGGCTAAAGTCGCCCTCCAAGTGCTGGAGCGCCTCCACGGCCCCTCGCACCGGAACGCAGGGCGCGTCGTCGCCTCCCATTGCATCGAGAGCTATCCGCATATCGGGCCGGCTCTGACTGAGCGGGTAACGTCACGCATAGTGCAGATGCCGCACTACTTCGCAAAACAGAACGAGCACGCCACCCAACACCACTCGGGTGACGCGCCCCAACACCCATTGGGCCAAGGACGCATGGTCGCAGCCAGACACCATTCTGCAGCCATTCACTCAAGTCCCCACCGAGCGTCGCCCGGAAGAGATACTCGAGTCAGCCGACCCGGCTACAGAACTAGAACTCAGTCTCGACTTGAATGACTTCCGCGTCTCGGTAGTAGCCGCAATTCTCACACACGCGGTGCGGCAGTTTCGGATCCCCACAGCGCGGACACGCCTGTGTGGCCCGCGCCTCATCCTTGTAGTGCGTGCGGCGCTTGCGCTTCCGTGCCTTCGATGCCCTTCGCTTCGGTACGGCCATTATGAGTATTCAACCCTTTTGTCTAGTCTTCGCTGTGCAGACCCTGCAGCGGTCCCCAGCGCGGGTCCGACTCCGCAGCGTCGCAGCCGCATTCGCCCTCGTTCAGTTTCGCCCCGCAGTGTGGACATAGCCCCCTGCATACCTCCCGGCAAACAGGGTAAGCCGGCAACGCAAGCACGAGGCGTTCCTTCAGCGAGGGACGCAGGTCCAACTCATCTGCCTGCGGGTCCAGAGCGTAAAGCGTCACGTCCTCGTCGGTCGCTGAGGCATCGGGATCGAAGTAGACCGCCAACTCTTCAGCGACCTCGATCTCGACCTGCTCGAGGCACCGTCGGCACCGACTCCGTATCCGACCTAAAAACGAACCCCGAACCCAAACGCCTCGGGCCGAGGATCCGTCCGCAGTCACCTGGACCGCCAGCGGAGTAGCCAGTTCTACGCCTGAGTCCTCCCACAGAGGATCGTCGGCGGGGATCTCACCTTCGATCTCCGCCGACGCCTGCTCTAGGCACCGTAAGTCCACTATCAACACGGCGCCAGAAGTCTATCGGGGGGCACCTTACCTGTCAACGCAGCGGCCCGCCGGCTCTCGCTGGGCT
>JBDHHL010000598.1:0-2578 GCA_039589375.1 Gemmatimonadota bacterium
GCCGAGCAGCATCAGCAGGCTGAGGACCAACTTGCCGGCTCCCGGCATCCAGGAGTAGTTGGCCGTGGGCCCCACGTCGGCCAGACCCGGCCCGATATTCCCGATCGCGGCCGCGGAGGCACCCGCCGCCGTGGTAAGGTCGACTCCCAGCAGCGCCAACAGCAGTGCGCCCACGACCCACGAGGCCACAAAAAGCAGCATAAAGGCGAGGATGTTCAACATCACACCTTCGTGTACCGTCTTGCCTCCCACGTGCGTCAGCATCACGGCGCGCGGGTGAAGGTGCTTTCGCAGCTCCACCATGCCCTGCTTCAGCGCCGCCCAGACGCGCAGCGTCTTCATACCACCGCCGGTGGAGCCTGCCATCCCTCCGACGAACATCAGCAGGAACAGGACACCTTGTGTCACCGCCGGCCAGGTCACGTAGTCCGCCGTGGCAAATCCCGTGGTCGTGCCGATCGAGACGACCTGAAACGCTGATGCACGGAAAGCCGCCTCAAAGGAACCAAAGGTGCCGGCGATCAAGTGCGCGATGAGAACGATCGCCAGCGCCGAGGTGAGCAAGAGCGTATAGAATCGCCACTCCTCATCCGCCAGCAGAGATTGCGGTCTGCCGCGCAGGGCCCGGTAGTGAAGCGAGAAGTTCACGCCCGCCAAATACATGAAGATTACGGTTACGTACTGTATGTACGGCGAGTCGAAGGCTCCGATGGAAGCCGTTCGCGTCGAGAAACCGCCCGTCGGCATTGTGCCGAAAGCATGGGTCGCAGCATCGTACAAGCTCATCCCACCCAGCAGGTAGAAGATCACCTGGGCGGCGGTGAGGCCCACGTAGACTCGCCAGAGGATCGTTGCCGTCTGCCTGATGCGTGGTTGCAACCGCTCGGGAGTCGGACCCGGCACTTCGGCTCTGAACAACTGCATGCCGCCGACGCCCAGGAAGGGCAGCACGGCGACCACGAGCACGATGATACCCATGCCGCCCAGCCACTGGCTGAGATCGCGCCAAAACAAGATGCCGCGAGGCAACGACTCGGGATCGGGGAAGATGGACGCGCCCGTCGTCGTGAAGCCGGAGATCGACTCGAAGAAAGCGTCGAGCGGTGAGGCGACCCCGGCAAACCAGTAGGGGAGCGCGCCGAACGCGGCTGCGCCCAGCCATGCCGCGCTGACGATGAGGTAGCTCTCTCTGATCGTCAGGTCCTCTGGGCGTGGCGTGAGCCTGTTCGCGGTAATGCCGGCGGCGACCGCGATAGCGGCGGAGGCGATGAGCGGTATGACGTCGGGACCACCGTTCAGGATCGCGACGATAGCGGAGGCTCCCATGGCGGCGCCAACGGCCGCCACGATCAGGCCGACGATGTGAAGCAGAGGGCGGGCGCTCAAAGGGAGTCAGGGTTACTGGAAAATCTTCTCCACGTGTTTGACGGCGTCGGGCAGAGCGAGGACCGTGACCTTGTCACCGTGGGCGAAAGCGAACTGGCCCGAGGGGACTATGACCTCGTTATCTCTCGTCACTGCGCCGACGAGGCTATGGTCCGGGAAATCGATCTCTTCTAACGTGCGGCCCGCGATCTTCGATCCCGGCTGTACGCTGAATTCGATGACCTCCGCGTCGATGCCTCGCAAGGCGGCTACTCCCACGACGATTCCACGACGGACGTACCTGAGGATCGAGTTCACCGCTGACAAACGAGGGGAGACAGCCGCATCGATGCCGACTCGGCTGACCAGCGGTATGTAATCGATCCTGTTGATGAGAGCGACGACCTTCGGGACGCCGTGGCTCTTCGCCAGCAGGCTCGCGAGCATGTTCGTATCGTCGCTTCCGGTGAAGACGACGAACCCGTCGATCTCTTCGACGCCCTCCATCTCCAGCAGTTCCATATCGGTGGCGTTGCCATGGAGGATGAGCGACTTCTTGAGCTCTCCGGCAAGCTTGACGCACTTTGCCCGGTTGGCCTCGATGATCGTACAGTCGATGTTGTGGCCCTCGAGGATCTTGGCGAGATAAACCGAAGTACGGCCGCCGCCCGCGATCATCACTCTCCGCAGCCGGAATTCGCCGTAGCCAGCCATCTCCATCACCAGCGGCATCTGCTGCGACTCGCCGATGATGTAGACCTGGTCGTTCGCCTCGAACCGATCGTCCCCACGCGGCATGATGGTCTCGCCGTTGCGCGAGATGGCGGCGGTCAGGAATCGACGGTCCTCAACGCTGGCCGCGACTTCCGCGAGCGACCGGCCGACGATCGGAGCGCCCGGAGGTACCCGCAATCCCATTAGCTGGACACGGCCGCCCGCGAAGAACGCGAGTTCGGTCGCCGCTTTGGATTGCAACAGCTGGAAGGCCTCGCGGGCGCACTCGAGCTCGGGATTGATCATCAGGTCGACGCCGCGCTCGGTCGGCTTGAGCCGCGTGACCTCGTCGAAGTAGTCGGGGTTCGAGATGCGGGCGACCTTGATGCGGATATTGTGCTGCGCCGCGGACATGCACGCGACGAGGTTCACCTCGTCAATGTCCGTCACCGCCGCCATCAGGTCCGTGCTCGAGATCCCAGCCTTTTCCAGAACGCCG
>JBDHHL010000599.1:0-2562 GCA_039589375.1 Gemmatimonadota bacterium
GCGTGGGCCGCCCTTGCTCCGGCACAGCGCGACCAGGTGGTTCGCGCTCTGACCACGATGGTGAATCGCTATCTCGCGGTGAGGCAGACAGGGGGGTGTCCTCATGAGCGCACTGGTGTCGCTTCAGAGCGTCGAACAGCGACCAGAGAAGATTCAGTGCCGGCACCTCGAGCAGACTGCGGTGGTATACATCCGACAGTCGTCGATGCAGCAGGTCCAACGGAACCAGGAGTCGACGAAGATCCAGTATGGTCTGGTTCGTCTGGCACAGGGGCTTGGCTGGGCCCCTGATCGCGTATGCGTGATCGACGAGGATCTGGGCGTTTCTGGCGCGTCGGTTGCGGGGCGCAAGGGATTCCAGCGCCTGCTGTCCGAGGTGGCGCTCGACCACGTCGGCTTGATCGTCGGTGTCGAGATGTCGAGGCTGGCTCGGTCGAACAAGGACTGGCATCAGCTCTTGGAGCTCTGCGCCCGTTTCGGCACGCTGATCGCCGACCTGGACGGACTCTACGATCCATCGCACTACAACGACCGGTTGTTGTTGGGGTTGAAGGGAACGATGTCTGAGGCCGAGCTTCACATCCTGCGCCAGCGCCTGCTTCAAGGGAAGCTGCACAAGGCTCGGCGTGGCGAGCTGGGCGTACCCGTTCCCACGGGATATCTCCGGCAGCCCTCGGGCGAGGTGATCCTGGACCCGGATGAGGAAGTGCAGCTTGCGGTGCGCATGGTGTTCGGGGGATTCGACCGGATCGGTACGATTCACGGCGTGCTGCGTGATCTGGTTGCCAGGGGCGTCCAGATCGGGGTGCGCTCACGGATGCGGTCCGATCTGGGGCAGCTGGAGTGGCGGGCTCCACACCGTGGAATGGTCCACAACATCCTGCGCAATCCCATCTATGCAGGCGCGTATGCGTACGGGCGCCGACAGACCGATCCTCGCCGTCAGCAACCCGGGCGCCCAGCCACGGGCCGAACGCCACTACTGCCCCCGGAGCAATGGCAGGTATGCTTGAGGGATCGACTCCCTGCCTACATAAGTTGGGAACAGTACGAGCACAACCAGATGCGCTTGAATGCGAACCGGGATGGACAGACGATCCGGGGCGAGCCCCGAAACGGCTCGGCTTTGCTCGGCGGCCTGATCGTCTGCGGGCACTGTGGGTACCGGATGAGCGTTCAATACGGCCAGAGCGCCCAGGGGCGGCCCTACGCTCGCTACGCCTGCGCGCACACGGCAGCGAACCGCGGCGAGGCGGTCTGTTCGGGCCTCTCCGCTGCGCGGCTGGATGAGGTCCTCTCCGAACTGACCCTGATGGCGCTTGAGCCAGCAGCACTTGAGCTGAGCATGCACGTGAGTGCCGAGATCGAGCAGGAGCGAGCCAAGGCGGAATCACTTCGTCAGAAGCGTCTACAGCGAGCGCGCTACGAGGCGGAGCGCGCCGAGCGGCAGTACCACGCGGTAGAGCCGGAGAATCGTCTGGTGGCGAGGACCCTTGAGCGGGCCTGGGAGGAGAAGCTTCAGGCCGTACGCGCTCTCGAAGAGGAATATGATCGCCAGCGGGCGCAACAGCCACGGCATCTGACTGGCGAAGAACGCGAGACAATCTGTCGCCTGGCGACCGACCTTCCGGAGCTCTGGTTTGCGCCAACGACAACCCCGGCGGATCGAAAGCAGATCCTACGACTTCTGATCGATCACATCGTGGTCACAGTTGACAGGGAAAGTGAGTATGTCGACGTCACCGTATGCTGGTCAGGTGGCCACGAGACCGCGACCCGCATGCGGCGGCCCGTGGCGAAGCTCAGCAGCTTGAGTCGTCACGAGGAACTCCTTGCCGAGCTCCGGCGACTTCGTAGCGAAGGCTATAGCGCAGCGGACATCGCAGAGAGACTGAACCACGACGGCTGGGTCACGCCGATGCAGAGGAATACCTTCAACGAGCGCTTGGTCCGAGCCATGGTGTATCGGTACGGCTCGGCTCCCAAGGGCCTGAAGCGTCCCCCGAGTGACGATCCCAACGAGTGGCGAATCGCAGACCTCGCCAACGAGCTGGGGATGCCCGTCCCCACACTCTACAGGTGGCTACGTCGCGGGTTGCTCCAGAGCCGATTGGTCCGCGGACAGCACGTAGTGATCGCCGACGCAAAGGAGATCAAGCGCCTAGCGAGGCTGCGCCGGCCCCAGAAGCGCGTGTCGCAGCCGGCGACCAAGAGTCGCACTCGTTCGGGATCTCAAAGACGTCACAGAACAGAAGTGTGACTTGAGGTGCATCATGAATGGTCGATCACCTCGAACCGGCCCGTCGACGACTGGGGCCGGCTCCTCGGCGATACCGCGGCCGTCACCGCCATGCTTGACCGCCTGCTCCACCACGCCCACATCCTCAAGTGCGGACCACGGAGCTGGCGGACCGGGCAACGAGGAGACTTGGCACGAACGAAGTCCACGAGCTAAACGAGAAGACCTCTGGGGCAACTACCGTTGGCCGGTTTTGAGGTGTCGACCGAGGCCAAGCGGGCTCGCTGACAACGCGTAGGCGCCAACGTCCGTGGGAGCCCCCA
>JBDHHL010000600.1:0-2558 GCA_039589375.1 Gemmatimonadota bacterium
ACATGCGCAAGCCCGTGAACGCCCGTGCTCGGGTCGCAGTCGCCTGAAGCCGACTTGCTCGAGCCGGGAAAGGAAGATCGCGACTAGGCGGAATCCGTGGCACGCCGGGAGGGATTGAACCCCCGACCCTCAGGTTCGAAGCCTGATCCGCTCGACACGAGTAGGTGTAGGAAGGGATCCCGGAGCGGCCGGACCGAGACACCACGGGCGCCAGCTCACTCTCCCCTCTGGCAAGTCCTCGCCACGGCAGAGCTTTTCGAATGAGGACGCGGGATCGGGGGTTGCCGCAACTTACCGGTTCAAGTGACTGAATTCGTTGAGGAATGGTGGAGGCGGCGGGAATCGAACCCGGCGACGACGAGCCCAACTCCCCGTAAGATAAGGGTTCTTCATAGCGAAGTCTTGTCCCCCACTTGTCCCTCACCGTGCGTCGAGTCGAACTCTGTCGAACGCGCGCTACGCGGCGTCGCCGTCGGGCGGAAGAAGCGCTACGACAGCCGCTCCGAGCGTGGAACCCGGGTGAGGGCGCTGTCCTACTCACCGGATCGAGTCGGCGAAGCTTTGTGGCGTCGACCGCGGGCCTACCCGGGACGGCCACGCTCCCGCGCGATCTCAAGCCACCGGAATCCTGAGAGAACCCGGCAGTTGATCGGCGACCCGCGAAAAGGCGAGAATGCGATCGTGCAACGGTGGTAGCACCTCGAAACTTGAGCTGGAGGAAGCACGTGAACGCATCATGTTCGAGCAAGTTCGGAAGCTTGGCCGCGACGGCGGCGTTGTCTATAGCCGCGGCCACAGTGCTGATGCCGCAGGTGGCCGACGCGAGGCCGCCTCAAATCGCTTCCACGTCCTGCGGGGGGCTAGTCACGCCTAACGCCTACTGCAGCTTCGATGACGACGGCGAGGATGTCGTCATCGGGCAGCGCTCATGCAATGCGGAGGGCGCATGCCTCGACCTGGGCGACGGCACCCGCATCGGTTCTGACTCCTGCAATGACTTCGAAGCCTGCCGCGACCTCGGTTCCGCCGGCGGCAGCGGCAGAATCCTCAACGGCTCCTGCAATGGCAGAATCGCCTGCCTCAGAGCTGGCTCCGGCGGTGGGACGGCCAGAATCGGCCACGGTTCATGCAATGCCCCGGGTGCCTGCAATGCAGCGGGACTCACCGACGGTGTCAGCACCATCGGGAACGGCTCCTGCAATAGCCCAAACACCTGCGTGAGCGTTGCACAGGGCAACGGTTTCAGCGCGATCGGCAACCTCTCCTGCAATTCCACCGACTTCAGCTGTGCCTGCTGCTTCAGTGGAGGAAAGTTCGGGAACAGCGATATCGGGGTCAACTCCTGCAACCACTCCCTTGCATGCATAAGCGCGGGGTTCGACTCTGGAGATAGCAGCATTGGCAACTCCTCATGCAATGCCACGAGCGCATGCCAGGAGGCCGCAGCCTTCAGTCCTGGCGAGACCAGCACAGTCGGTAACCGATCATGCAATGCGGACGAGGTCTGCAAGGAGAATGTCGGCATGGTCGGCAACAACGAAAGAAATTGATCTCGCGAGGTGACCTGCCCCCCTCAGATCGATCCACCCCGAGTGTGAGTGCAGGTGCACGACTCGAATCGCCGATCCGCGAGACCAAGACGGGTGCCGTGCGCCGCGTCCCGGCATCCGAGCGGCTCATGCGGTGGATCGAGCGCTATGTGGATCGGCGGGGCCGCCTCACGCAAGTGCCTCTGTTCATCAACCCCGCGACCGGTACCCGGTACACCCACAGCGCGTTCCGCCGCACCTGGGAGCGCGCGTGCGAACGCGCCGAGGTCCCCAAACTCTCGCTCTACGAGGGCACCAAGCACAGCTTCGCCACAGACGCAGTACGGCGTGGTGTGCCTGAGCGCGTGGTACAGCGGATGCTCGGGCACCGGGATGTCACCTCGACCCGGCGCTACGCCAAGCTCGCCGAAGAAGCCCTGGTGTACGCTCTGCGGGATCGCGACAGAGGCGAGGACTTGTCCCCCGCTTGTCCCTCAGGCGAATCCGGCGAGAAAAACCTCAGCGAATCCAATGGTTTGATGGTGGAGGCGGCGGGAATCGAACCCGGCGACGACGAGCCCAACTCCCCGGAAGACAAGGGTTCTTCATCGTGAACCCTTGTCCCTCGCCTGTCCCTCGTGCCGGACAGACGCAGTTGCCAGGACCCTGGAAGCCGCCACCAGAGTGACGCAGCACGAGGAGTGTCGGGGCCTCTGCGTGGGGTTCTGGGATCCGGCCTGGGTGGAGCAGGCCGTCGGTGCCTTTCCGCGCGAAGCGCCCGGCTACGGGTCGGCCGGGTCGAGCGGCGACCAGCCACCCCCCAGCGCCTTGTACAATCGGACCAGGTTCGACGTGACCGCCCCGGCGCTCGCGGCCTCCTCGTCCTGGGCGACGAGCACCGTCCGCTGGGCGTCCAGCAGCTCGAGGAACGGGGAATAGCCGGCCTCGTACCGATTCGAGGCGATGCCGGCCGCTCGCGCGGCCGACTCGGTGGACTCCCGCAGCAGCCGCAGCCGGTCCTGCTCGAGC
>JBDHHL010000601.1:0-2539 GCA_039589375.1 Gemmatimonadota bacterium
CGGGTTGGGCGGCCACAGCGCTGCGGCGCTACCAGAGCGTGTCTAGTCTGCCGACGCTGGCGCAGCCAAACGCCGGCCAGCCCGAACTGGAGGACCTGCAGGTCGTCTACAAGCAGGATCCCGAAAGCATGGGGGATCAGGTACGCGAAATCCTCGACGCCGGGGCCCGCATCGTCGGAGGGTGCTGCGGTACGACGCCAGAACACATCCGACGCTTCCGCACCGTCATTGACGCGTGGGACGCGGGCGGGACATAAGGTGAGCTGGCCGGTAGCACGGCCCTACTGGAACCGCTTCTTGGCCCGATAGGCCGCGTCCCCAAACTCCCGCATGAATCGCATTTCTTCCTCGGACAGCGGCCCCACGTCCAGGGCGGCCAGATTCTCTTCGAGTTGCTTCATATTTGACGGTGCGGTAAGGCAAACGTGGACATATGGATTCGAAAGCACGAAACGATAGCACAATCCGGAGTCCGGTACGCGTCCGTCCTTCGGCCAACCGGACGGCCGTTTCAGCAAGTATCGCCAGCCCGTAGCCGTGTAGCTGACCAGCCCGGGGTTGTACTCCTCCAGGTGCGGGAAGATGTCTTCTTCCGCCCCGCGGTGCGCCGCGTTGTAACGGATCATGGCTACATCTACGGCGCCATCGCCGACCAACTTGCCGGCAAACTTGCGGTCGTGCGAGGACAACCCTATATGCCGGATCTTCCCTTCCTCCTGCAGCTGGTATAGTTCCTCGCGTGCGCGGTCGGTGAAGTGCTTCTCCTTGGTGACGCCGAGAAACAGGAACACATCGATATAGTCGGTGCGGAACTGGCGAAGCCTCTTCTCCAGGGTGCGGCGCACACTCGGGTGACCGACGAGAAGATTGTACGCTCCCGTGCAAAGGATGAACCGCTCGCGCTCGCTCTTGAACACGTCTCTCAGCGTACGGACCATGTGTGTATCGAAGCCGTACGCGAAGAAGTAGTTGATGCCCGCGTCGATGGCTCTGACGACCGTCTTCCTACCCGGCCGATAGGTCGCGGAAAGACCCAGCCGGTGCACTTCCAGGCCGGTGTTACCCAGGGTTGTATAACTGAAGTCGAAGCTCACGAAGCTGCCTCCCTGACCTTTGACGGATCAGCAGCTCACGCCGTGGCCGTGGCGGAACCGCAGCCCGTTGCGGTCTACTCGCTCTCGTGGAAAGTCACGAACCAGTCTGGGTTCACCCAGGCGGTAATTGGCTCGAAACCGCGCGAGGAAGACACTTCGGTGGGCTGAAACGCCACAAAGATCAGACCGTTCCCCTTCTCCTCCACCTCGAACTCCACAAAGAGCTGACAGATGTTGCCGCCCCTGGCGTAGTGCCCCGTATAGAGATTTTGACCGCTGCACGCCCAATACTTCTTCCCCACCTCGAAGAAGTCAGAGGCCTGTGGCGCGCTTCGCAGATTGCCTGCGCCCACGACGGCCAGCATCAGCAGCAGGGCGGCTACGAATCCGCTCACGAACCCGCCCGCAGTCTTTGTTCTCATGGTCATTCTACCTCTCTGTATCACGATCACACCGTAACAGTATCAGTTACAAGATACTAGCTCGGATCGCCCCGGCACCACAGCAGGCCCGCTCTTCGGGCTCCTCGTGCCAAGCCTCTCCCTCCTCATTCCCTCGGGTTCGAGGCCTAGCCAGGAGGGCGCCGCGGAATCAGACGTCGATCGGCGAGTATCTCCTTTATCGCCATCGTCTCTACGAACTCGGCTCCGAACGCGGAGAGCATCAAAGCGAGTTCGGCGTCGATGACCTCGTAGAGCGCCCAGTGCCACGGCCCGGACCACAGTTCAGCGTCGTCGGGGATCATACGGTAGTCGCAGAACAGATAGTCGGGCTTCAGATCGGTAGCGCTTGTCTTCGCCTTGTCGCTCCATTCCTCGAGAACGAGCCCAATAGCCTTCGCGCCGCTGGCCCGAGCATGCTCGATGGCCGCGCGATCGAACGAGATGACGACACAGCGGGCGAGGGCAGGCCTGAGCGTGTGGAGGACGGTCTCGACCACATGCTCGACGCCGAATCGCCGCAGGCTCGCCCGCTTGATCTCCACGAAGGCCGTCACGTCCGCGTGCTCTTCCAGCAAGGACACGAACTCGCCGAGCAACGGGACGTTGACTCCCGTGAAGCGAGGCCCGAGTCGCTGCGTCTCGTTCACCTCGACCTGCATGACATCGTCCAGCGTCATGTCCAGGATGTCTCGATCGTCATCGGCCGTGCGCCACAGGTCCGAGTCGTGCAGGAGGACCGGAACTCCGTCGACGGTCAGCTGCACGTCGCACTCGACGTAGCGCGCCCCCGCTTCGATCGCCGCCCGGAAGCTGGGCAGGCTGTTCTCCGGATAGCGCAACGCGTAGCCTCGATGAGCTATCAGCTCCGGCGGCTTGATGTTGACGTTACTTGGAAGGTGGACCCGCTTCATAATCTTTCTCGGTTGGACTCAATAGTTGCTCGGCCAGAAGCTGACCGACAGCGCAACCGTGGCCCCCTCGCCGTTCACCACTCCCCAGCGC
>JBDHHL010000602.1:0-4045 GCA_039589375.1 Gemmatimonadota bacterium
TCGCGGGCGGCCAGGAGTCGATGTCCAACGCGCCGTATTATCTGTTCGGGTACCGGGACGGGGTGAAGTTTGGCAACAACAAGATGGTCGACGGGCTGATCCACGACGGTCTCTGGTGCGGGTTCTACGACTGCCACATGGGCGGCCACGCCGAGTACACGGCGATGAAGGCCGGCGTGTCCCGCGAGGACCAGGACAAGTTCGCCTACGAGAGCCAGATGAAAGCCTCGGCTGCGATCGAAGCGGGCAAGTTCGACGCCGAGACCGTAGCCGTCGAAGTGCCCGGTCGCAAAGGCCAGGTGACCGTGGTCGACAAGGACGAGAACCCGCGGGCGGATACGACGCTCGAGGCTCTGGCCAAGCTGAGGCCGGTGTTCGGTGACAGCGCCCCCAAAGAGGTGACCGAGTACACCGTGACCGCCGGCAACGCTTCGGCCCTGAACGACGGCGCCGCGGCGCTGGTCGTCACATCGCAGGGTTTCGCAGAAGAGCGCGGCCTCGAGATCAAGGCCTTCATCCGCAACTACTCGGTCGGCGCCACCGAGCCGCAGGACCTGTTCTTCGCGCCGATCCACGCGGTGCAGAAGCTGATGGAAAAAGACGGTACATCGATCGGCGATTACGATCTGATCGAGGCCAACGAGGCGTTCGCCGCGCAGGCGGTCGCCGACGGCCGCGCGTTGGGATGGGATTGGGATCGCGTCAACGTGAACGGCGGAGCCGTGGCGTTGGGCCACCCGATCGGCGCATCGGGCGCCCGCATCCTGGTGACGCTGCTGGGAGCGATGGAGGCCCGCGACGCGAAGCTGGGTCTGGCGACCCTCTGCCTGGGCGGTGGTAACGCGGTCGCCGTCAGCGTCGAACGCGCGTGATTCGAACTTCAACGGCGGGACGGGGAGGCTCGATGAGTGGGAAACCGCTGAGTTGCAGGCAGAGCTGGACGCGGGAGGATTTCGTCACGAGCCGAACGCTGCGCCGTTCGATCGGCATTGAGCCGTTGCTGCTGTTGGCCATACTGAAGGTCGCTCTTGTACTGCTTATTAGCGCTAGAATCCGTCCCCGAGCCCTCGAGCTTTTCTAGCTTCGAGGGCTTTTTCTTAACGGGAGCCGGAAAGCGGTGAGGGTCAGGGATCTCTTTCATAGCGGCGAGAAGCTGCGCGCGATATGGCGCTTGCTTCTCTTCGTGATGCTCACGGTTGCGGGGATGTCACTAGGCATGGCTGCGTCGCTGCCGGTGCTGCGCCTGCTACCGCTGGATGGTGTTTGGTTGTACGCCATTCCCAGCATCGTGATCGTGCTATCGCTGCTCTTCGCGTCGGCGGTCATGATGCGCTGGGTAGAGCGGCGACCCGTTGCCGCTTTGGGACTGCCGCTGGGGAAAGAGGCCTGGAAAGGTTTCGGCAAGGGTGCCTTGATCGGTGGCGGCTTCATCGCTCTGGTCGTGGTTCTGCAGACGCTGGTCGGCTGGCTGAAGCCGACGCCGGGCCCGGGCTTGCTGTCCGCTTGGGCGGAGTACGTGGGCAGTCTCGCGCTGTTGCTGGCCATCGCCGCAGCCGGCGAGGAGCTGCTGTTCAGGGGCTATCCGTTCCAGGTGCTGGTGGAAGCGATGGGCGCGCCGCTCGCGGTGATTCTAACAGCCGGGGCGTTCGGCGCGATCCACATCTTCAACCCGGAAGTCGGATTCACGGCTGTGCTGAACATCGGCCTCGCCGGAGTGATCATGGCGGCCGCGTACCTGCGGACGAGGTCGCTGTGGGTGGCCATCGGCCTCCACTGGGCATGGAACTGGGTGATGGCCGGCGTCTTCGACCTGCCGGTGAGCGGAATCGAGTTCGAGGTTCCCGGCTACGACACGCTGATGCTGGGCCCGGACCACATGACGGGCGGCGCGTTCGGGCCGGAAGCAGGGCTATTGACCACGTTGCTGTCGGTACCGCTCATAATTTGGCTGTTCCGCACGCCGTGGCTGTCGGAATCGCAGCGGATGGTCGAGCTTGGACCGCTGATCGATTCGCGGGTCCCGGCGACGCGAGATTAGACATTCAATTCGGAGGTTGGACAGATGAGTCCGGACAACGGGGGTAAGGTGGCCGTGGTCGGCGCCGGTACGATGGGCAACGGGATCGCCCACATCTTCGCGCAGAGCGGCTTCGATGTGACGATCATCGATGTGGAAGCCAGTTTCCTCGACAAGGCCCTGGCCGTCATCGACAAGAACCTGTCGCGTCAGGTCAAGAAGGGAGTCATCGACGAGGACGCCAAGGGAGCGACGCTGGGCCGGATCACGAAGTCCACCAGCCTGGACGATGCCGCCGGCGCGTTCATCGTGATCGAGGCGGTCACCGAGGACGAGACGGTCAAGGCCGAGACTTTCAAGAAGCTCGACGGGGTCGCCTCCGCGGACGCGATCCTGGCAAGCAACACCAGCTCGATTCCGATCACGCGCCTGGCAGCTTACACGTCGCGGCCCGAGAAGGTGATCGGCATGCACTTCATGAACCCGGTGCCGATGATGAAGCTGTGCGAGATCGTGCGATGATGAAGCTGTGCGAGATCGTGCGTGGGCTGGCGACCGCCGACGAGACGGCGGACGCCGTGGTCAAGCTGGCGGCGGACCTCGGCAAGACGCCGGTCGTGGCCAACGATTCGCCGGGCTTCGTCAGCAACCGCGTCCTGATGCCGATGATCAACGAGGCTAATTACTGCCTCTACGAGGACGTCGCCGAGGCCGAGGCCATCGACCAGATCATGAAGCTGGGGATGAACCATCCCATGGGCCCGCTGGCGCTCGCCGACCTGATCGGGTTGGACGTCTGCCTCTTCATTCTCGAGGTATTGCATCAGGACCTGGGTGATGACAAGTATCGTCCTTGTCCCTTGCTGAGGAAGTACGTGAACGCCGGCTGGCTCGGGCGCAAGAGCGGCCGCGGGTTCTATTCGTACGAGTGAACGGCGCCAAGCGGCTGGACGGGCGGGTTAGATGAAGCGCGACTACACGCTGAACGAGGAACAGGAACAGATCCGGCAGCTCGCGCGCGAGTTCGCCGAGAACGAGTTGCGGCCGCACTCGGCGCGCTGGGACCGTGATCAGGTGTTCCACGCCGAAGTGATGGCTCAGATGGGCGAGCTCGGCTTCTTCGGGATGCTGCTTCCGGAGGAGTACGACGGCCTGGACCTCGGCATGCTCAGCTATCTGGTGGCGCTGGAGCAGATCTCGTGGGGCGATGCCTCGGTCGCCATCACCATGTCCGTCCACAACTCGCTGCCTACCCAGATGATCCTCAAGTACGGCAGCGACGAGCAGAAGCGGAAATGGCTGCCGCCCATGGCGCGGGGCGAGGCCCTCGGCGCCTTCGCGTTGTCCGAGGCCGACGCGGGCAGCGATGCGGCCAGCCTTAAGGCGCGTGCCGTGCGCGATGGCGACGACTGGGTCCTCAACGGCGAGAAGATGTGGGTGACCAACGGCGGCGAAGCGGACGTTGTGCTGGTGATGGCCCGGACCGACTCGCCAGGTGATCGCCGGGGACCCCGCGGCATCAGCGCCTTCATCGTCCCGACCGACGCGCCCGGCTACACCGTCGGCAAGAAGGAGGACAAGACCGGACTCCGCAGCTCGGAGACCGTCTCGCTCTCGTTCACAGACATGCGGCTCGGGCCCGAGGCGCTGCTGGGCGAGGCGGACAAAGGCTTCATCTACGCGTTGTCGAGCCTGGAGGGTGGACGACTTGGCGTCGGAGCACAGGCGCTGGGCATCGCCCAGGCCGCGCTCGAGTACTCCGTCGACTACGCCGGCGTGCGCAAGCAGTTCGGCAGGGCGATCAAGGACTTTCAAGGCCTGGCGTTCAAGCTGGCCGACATGGCCACTCGCGTGGAGGCGTCCAGGGGTCTGCTGTACCGGGCGGCGCGAGCGTGGGACGGCGGCAAGCCGGACATGCGGCTGTCCAGCATGACGAAGCTGCATTGCAGCGAGACGGCCGTCTGGGTCACCTCGCAGGCCGTCAACATCTTCGGCGGCTACGGGTTCATGCGCGACTATCCCGTCGAG
>JBDHHL010000603.1:0-2471 GCA_039589375.1 Gemmatimonadota bacterium
GGGCCGGAGATCATCCGTGCGGCGGAGACGACGGTGGAGATCGTCTCGGACTCTGGTGAAGGCGCGCAGAAGTGCGGCCAGATCTTCGGGTCCGTTTGCGCGAAGATGGGTAACGGCGCCTGGACGGTGGAGATCATCCCGGCGGAGATCCAGCCGCCGCCCCGCAGCATCGCGGGCGGTAGCGGCAACCGGGTACGATTCGGCACCGAAGAGGTCAGCAACTGGGGCGACGCTACGAACCTGGTGGTAGCGTTCAACGAGCAGGTGCTGTTGGGTCGGATCCAGCTCGATGCGCTCGCGGATGACGCGGTCGTCTTGCTGGAGAACATGTGGAAGACCCACGACGACGAGTCGGTCCAGGAAGAGTGGAAGAAGGGTCTGGAGAAGATCCGTGCAGCGGGCAACTACCGGATCGTGGAAGTCCCGATGGAGGAGGAGTGCCTCAAGATCGTCGAGGACGCCCGGCGCGGTAAGAACATGTTCGCGCTGGGGCTTCTCACCTGGATATGCGACCGGGACGTCGAGCTGATCAAGGCGCAGATCGCGCACCAGTTCCGCAAGAAGGGCGAGGTGATATACCAACGGAACGTGGACCTGATGCAGTCCGGCTACGAGTGGGCCTCGAAGAACCTCGACTTTCGCATCGAGGTTCCGACGGTGAAATCGGAAGTGCCGAAGGTGGTGATGAACGGCAACGAAGCGGTCGGCATGGGCGCGATCGCGGCGGGCATGGAGCTCTGCTCGATGTACCCGATCACGCCGGCCACGTCGGCGTCACACTACCTGGGCGAGGTCTACGACAAGTTCGGCGGCGTGGTACACCAGGCCGAGGACGAGATCGCGGCGGTGGGCGTCGCGATTGGGGCGTCGTTCGCGGGCAAGGTGGCCTATACGATCACTTCGGGGCCGGGACTGTCGTTGAAGCAGGAGTTCCTCGGGCTCGCTGTGATGCTGGAAATACCGCTCGTGGTCGTGGATGTGCAGCGGGGCGGTCCCAGCACCGGGCTCCCCACCAAGGTGGAGCAGTCGGATCTGCTGACCGCGCTCTACGGACAACATGGTGACGCGCCGCACGTGGTGGTGGCTCCGGCAACGATCGAGGAGTGCTTTCACGTCATGGTCACGGCGCGGCGGATCGCCGAGGCGTTCCGCACCGTGGTGATCGTGCTGACCGACGCGAACCTGGCGACGGGCGTGCAGCCGTATCCGCGGCCGCAGCTAGACACCCGTTGGCAGCAGGCGCCGATCAACCTGACGCCGATTCCCCCCGATAAGGCGCCCTACGATTGGGATCGGAGTACAGGCCTCTCGGAGCGGCACGTTCCCGGTCAGGCTGGCGGCGAGCATACGGCGACCGGCCTGGCGCACAACGAGTGGAGCAAAGTCGCCTACGACCCGGAGAGCCATCAGCTCGGCTGCCAGATGCGGAGCCGCAAGATCGCTGTGCTGCAGTCGACGCTGCAGCCACCGGAGGTTCACGGCGCCGATTCAGGCGAACTGCTGGTGGTCGGCTGGGGTAGCACGAGGGGCGCGATCGAGGAGGCCGTGGATCGGGCGCGGGCCGAAGGGCTCTCGGTCTCGTCCTGCCACCTCACGTTCCTGTCGCCGCTGCAGCCGGGCCTGAAAGAGATCTTCAGCCGCTTCGACCGGGTGATGACGGTCGAAATCAACTACAGCGACGAAGCCGACGATCCTTTCATCACGGAGGAGAACCGGCGGCGTAGCCAGCTAGCCACGCTGCTGCGGTCGCACACGCTCGTGGACATCGACTGCTGGAGCCGCGTGCCGGGTCAGCCGCTGCGGCCCGGCAACATTCTGAAGGTAGTCAAGGGAAGACTAGCCGTGGGGGTGGGTGTATGACGCACTACGGACATTCGCTGCTGAGCTGCGGCGTAATAGATGAACGCCATTTCGAGATGGATGACTACCAGGGCGCCTTGCCGCGCTGGTGCCCCGGCTGTGGGGATCACAGCATTCTCACTTCAGTGCAGCGCCTGCTCACGGAGGAACAGCTGAAGCCCGAGGAGACGGTATTCGTGTCGGGGATTGGCTGCTCGAGCCGGTTTCCGCACTACCTGACAACGTACGGTTTCCATGGCCTGCACGGCCGCGCGCTGCCGGTAGCGACGGGCATCAAGCTGGAGCGGCCCGAGCTGGACGTCTTCGCGGTGATGGGCGACGGCGACTGTTGCTCGATCGGCGCCGGCCATTGGATCCATGCGATCCGCTACAACGTCGACATGGTAGCGCTGTTGCTCGACAACAACATGTACGGGTTGACGAAAGGGCAGACGTCGCCGACGACGCCGGTAGCGTTCCCGAGCAACACGCAGCCACACGGCAGCTACCTGCGGTCGCTCAATCCGCTGACGGCGACGCTTGGGGTGACCAACGCGTCGTTCGTCGCGCAGACGGCCGAGTGGATCCCGTCGCACCTGTACGAGACGTTGAAGGCGGCCTATCACCACAAG
>JBDHHL010000604.1:0-2461 GCA_039589375.1 Gemmatimonadota bacterium
GGCGTGTCCATGGGCAGGAAGGTGTATAGCTCATCGCTCGCCATCAGCGCCGCCCGCGTCGCGTGCGTGATCAACGGCCCGGCCGCGCGAACGTGGGCCGCGTCGGGGTCGTTCTCCGCGGTTGCTGGCAAAGCGGTCGTCCACGGATGGCCGCCCACGTCGTACACGGCGGTGATGCCGCTGCACAGGTACGACCTGTGCCAGCGCTCGGGGTGATCTCGGTTGTAGCGCGACGTCTCTAGATACGGATAAAGGTCGGGCGCGGAGAGACCGTCGGGTCGCCCATCGATCCAGCCGGTCTGACTAAAGTGGACGTGAGCGTCCACCAGGCCGGGCGCGACGTAGCGGCCCGATACGTCTACCCGGACCGCGTCCTGTGGAATCGGGCAGTCGGCCGCCGAACCGACACAGGTCAGCCGATCCCCTTCCACCAGGACGACTCCCTGCGGGATCGCGGCGGCGCCCCTCCCGTCGATCACGGTGGCGCCCGTCAGCGCGGTCGTCTGCGCAACGCCCGGGGCGGCCAGCCAGAGCGTGCATCCGACCGGCGCCAAGAAGGTCAACACGGATAGGAATGTGGATCGCGGCATGACGTTCTCCGTTAGCTGGAATGGACGCGTGTACTCTGTGTGCGATGGTAGGATTGTGACCTCCGCGGCGGAAGCTGATACTGCGGCGTATCTGACGCAAGCGGGCTGTTCCGGCCTGCGCTAAGATAAAGTTCATGCGACGCTACATGATCTTACTGCGGAAGGTCATCGCGGTGCTTGCCCTGCTGGCGCTGGGCGGCCTGATCGTGACTCTGGAGCGCGGTGCCTACGGCGTCAATCCGCGACTCGTTGTTGCCACGCGGGTGCTGCTCCTCCCGCTCGGCATCACCATCATCGGGCTGGCTCTCGACAGGTACTGGGGGCGGTGGCTGGCGCTCGCGGCCGCCGTCGTCGTGCTCCCCTGGGCTCTCGTCTTCACCTTCGGGCTGCCGGCCGGCGCCCCGCTCACGCAGCAGGGCATCGCCTTGGCCGCGGCGGTCCTGCTCCTCGTGACGCTGCTGGGTCGCGACATGTTCGAGCGCTATGAGGGTCATGCCCCGACGGACTGGAGCGGGCCGCGAATGGGCCTCGTGCGCTGGACGATCATCCTGAACATCGCCGCGGCCGTAGCGCTCTACGTTTTCGTGTCCATCTACCAGTACCGGATCCAGTGGTATGCGGCGATCCCGGCGATACTGCTCGCCGCGCTCATCGCAGGGGTGCTACTGCTCGCCCGCCAGAAGACCGGGGGGCTGCTGCTGGTCGCGCTCGCCTGCGTCCTGTTTGTTCCCGCGGCAGTGCTTTTCGTCTGGAAGGAATCGAGCTACGCCGGCGGCGTGCGCATCTTCGCCTTGAGCTTTCTCCCCGGCATCTTGGCCGGCTGGGCGTGCCTGTTCACCTTCGGCCGGCCAGTCTGGCGGGCGCTGCGGTGACCTGGATACTGTGGAGACCGAGATCCCGCAGGGCGACGATTCGTCATATTCCGAGGCCAAGCGCCGCGCGTGGCAGCGCCAGATGGACGAGGGCAGCCTCGATTCGCTGCGCGACCTGTTGAAGCTGTGGAGAGCGCGCTCGGAGCGCGCCTTGACGGCACGGGGCAGGAGCGGTTACCATGTGGGTGAATATCACCCATTGCGTGGGTGATATTCACCCGGCCCCGCACCCCGAAATTGCCGATGCCAGATCGCAAGTCCCACGCTCAGCCTGCTCTCCTCCCGCGCGCACTTCTGCCTCGGGTTCAGCGGGCGCTCGAGACCTTTCCGGTGGTCGCGATCGTGGGCGCCCGCCAGACCGGGAAGAGCACGCTCGTTCGGGACCTCCTGCAGCAGGATGAGCGGCGCTATGTGACGCTCGATGACATAGAGACCGCAGAGTTGGCCGAGCGCGAGCCGGATGCGTTGCTGCGGCGCTCGGGCCGTATGACGATCGATGAAGTGCAGCGTGCGCCTGATCTACTGCTCGCCATAAAGCGTGCGGTCGACCGCGAGCGAACCCCGGGTCGTTTCATTCTGACCGGCTCGGCGAACCTGCTTCTGAGGCAACAGGTATCCGAGAGCCTGGCGGGCCGCGCGCTGTATCTGACGCTCTGGCCGATGACTCGGCGAGAACAGCTGGGGATACCGACGGCGGGTCACTGGGACACCTTCCTCGAAACGGATCCCGGCGGCTGGCCGACGGCTCTCAAAGAGCTCGCCGGTCCGTCGGCGGAGTGGGAAACGCTCACCCGCCGGGGTGGCTATCCGGTCCCCGCCTGTCACCTGGCCGAGGACCGAAGTCGCCGCGATTGGTTCCGCGCGTACATCGACACGTACTTGGAGAGCGATGTGCGCCAGCTCGCCTCGATCGAGTATCTGGTCGACTACCGCCGGCTGATGCGCGCCGTTTCGTTGCGCACGGGCAACCTGATGAATCAGGCTGAACTGGCCCGGGAT
>JBDHHL010000605.1:0-2457 GCA_039589375.1 Gemmatimonadota bacterium
ACGATCCAGGCGGCCGTGATGACTCCGACCAGCGCGAAGGCGGCCGCACCGCCGAGCAGCGCCTTGCGCCACGTGAAGATGTGGTGATGTGGACGGGTCTCCTTCCCAGCCTGGGCCACGTCGATCTCGAGCGGAGACTCTGGCGGCGCTGTCTCCCCCTGATCCTGGTCGGGCGCCGGCGCGGCCGGTTCCGTCGACGCACTCCCGCCCATTCCCTCCTGTACGAAGGCGGTCGCGAGGACGATCGGGAAGCCGACGATGAGGGCGAACAGCGCCATTGGAGGAGCCCAATCGGGCAGGCTGAGCGCTCC
Organism: Gemmatimonadota bacterium; assembly: GCA_039589375.1. Lineage (GTDB taxonomy): Bacteria > Gemmatimonadota > Gemmatimonadetes > Palauibacterales > KS3-K002 > JASFMO01. The sequence continues at coordinate 312 of JBDHHL010000605.1, forward strand.
GGCCAAGGTGTCCACCGCCTGCAGGACCAACCAGGAAGCGCCCAGGTAGATGACCAGCACCTGCCAGAGCGAGCGGCGGTGAATCTCGTGGATCAGCTTCTTCAGGTACGACATCGTGTCTTTGCTTGGAGAAACGGACCTAGCCCGGTGACAAGCCTTTTATTCTGGTACTTGCCAATAGCGTACGCAACGAATCGTCTGCTGCTGCTGGCCTGACGGAGAGCCATCGGAGAACCACGTGGCCGAGTTATTGGGCGGGTCAGGTTTAGCTAGGCTATCGAATCGGCACAGGGCTGAGTTGAAGTCAGTCGGGGCGGCCGGATTCGCCTGACCGGCGACCGAGCGCAGCGAGCGGAGCCAACCAGCGACCCCCTGCTCCCAAGGCCGATGACGGGCGCGCGCTGGCGCTGGTAGGCGCCGGAATGCGCGCTAATCCCCTTCCCGTGCGCGCGTCAGCGCCGGTGGGCGCGCGTGGGCGCTGGCACTGTCGCTGGCACTTTGAGCTCCCAGCAACAGGACGAGGTGGCCGTCCCGAACGGCCAGCTAGGCTGATAGAGCGGACGCGAACTGCTCGTTGGTTAGATGACCCACAGCGGCGAATCTCGGCAGGTGGAATGGGTCCACGCGGGTGCTCAAGTCCAGCGGTCGACCGTATCCATTGTCTCCATCGACCGCCGCGCCGTACCCGATTTCCTTGAGCACCTCTACGGTATGGCCATCATACATGCCGTACGGATAGGAGAAGGAACAAACCGCCTTGCCGGTCAAGTCCTCCAGGAAGGCCTTGTTGTCGGCTACCTCGGTCAGTTGTCCCTCACGATCCAGCTTCGAGAGGTCGGGATGGCTTGTAGTATGCCCGCCGATCTCTCCTCCCATCGCAACCAGCTCCCCTACCTGCGTCGGCGACAGGTCCATCTCGGTCGGAACGAAGTACGTGCCGGCATAGCCGTACTCGGCAAGTATCTCGGCGAACCGGGGCGCGTCACGTGCTCCGTCATCGATCGTGATCGCCACCGATCGCGGGGCTAGCGATCCCAGCCCTCTCAGCGAGTCCAGGATCTGGGAGACGGTAACCGACTCGTATTCGCGGCCACGCAGCCAAGCGAGCTGCCAGCGGAGTTGCTCCTCCGTGACGGACCACTTCGTGCCGGGGATGTCGAGGCGATGATAGAGGAGGATTGGAACACTGATGGGCTCGGTCGACGCGGTTTCGAGTCTCTTCGCGGCAGCCCGCCCGGCCTCGGTGACTTGCACGTCCGGAACCGGGAGCGCGGACCTCTGCGCTGGGGAAGAAGAGCGCGCTCCGGGCCGAGGGCTCGGGTGCACGGACGAGGTACGCAACGTACCCCATCAACGTACCCCAAAGAAGAAAGCGCGGCCGAGGCAGATTCTCTACCTGTTTGCCGCGCTTCGTGTTGTGCCAGTCGGGGCGGCCGGATTCGCCTGACCGGCGACCGAGCGCAGCGAGCGGAGCCAGCCGGCGACCCCCTGCTCCCAAAGCCGATGACGGGCGCGCGCCAGCGCTGGTGAGCGCCTGAATACGCGCTATTTCCCTCCCCTCGCGCGCGTCAGCGCCGGTGGGCGCGCGTGGGCGCTGGCACTGTCGCTGGCACTGCCGGACTGGGATGTGACGAGGCGCGGCCCCCGAAGAATAGCCTGCGTTGGGTGGGCGCAGTCTGGGCTGTTCGACGCGTACGAGATCAGCACCATGGACAGGACAGGCGCTAACTGCGGCGGTCCAGCAAGGTCCCTCAAGTGGCATTCGCTCCAACGTAGTCGCGAAGGAACCGATCCACCGCGTCTGCGACCTGTGCATAGAGGGTCGGCCAGAGACCCCTGGAAACGATCGTCGGCTGCAAGGTACCGGTCCCCCAAGTCGGCATCACCGAGCACCCGGAGGGTCGGGTAAGGCCCTCGACGCAAACCTCCTGGAAGACCTGAAGCCGTAGAACGTATGCCCAACCGAATACTTCTCCACCGACGATGAGCGTACTGATGCCTACATCGAGCTCCAGATAGGCGGGCCTTGGCGAGGCGTCCCCGGGCCCCGGGGTCAGCACGTTTGCGTCGCCCAGTAAGCTTTCTATGAACGTTCGCACTGCCTCTTCGCTAGGGCTTTCGTGAACTGCGTGGCTGTCGACCGTGA
>JBDHHL010000606.1:0-2448 GCA_039589375.1 Gemmatimonadota bacterium
CACGCTGAGCGGATTGGATCCGGCATTCAGGTAGCCGGTCATCAGCTCGTTGTCGAAGTCGGCCTCGCGCCAGTGGCCGCAACGGGTGCCGCTGCCACCGGTGTTCGCGGCGGGCACTGTGGACTCGACCCCGCCCAACGACTGATAGGCCGCGATGCCTTGTGCGCCGAGGTACCGCGGATCCGGATCGTTTGCGAGATTGCACGGCAGCACGGGACTGCCCCCCGACAGGAGCCCCTTGTCCTCCCATAGCGTGCCCAGTCCGATCACGTGCCCCATCTCGTGCAGGATCACCAGCTCCAACTGACCGTCCGTCTCGAGCTGATCAAGGTCCGCAATGTCGAACTCCATGATCCCCGAGACCGTCAGCGTGTCCGACGTCCGCACAAAACAGGGACCCGCGCGGCCAAGGATCTGGCCGGGGCCATCGATCTCGATCAACGAGATGAAGATGAGGTCGTCGTCGACAAATTCGTCTACATCAGGGTGACACTCGTTCGGGCCCGGGTTAAACGGAATATCCATCAGGTCACCGGTGATCAGCGATTCCCAGCGTGCCACGGCGTTCACGAACGCGTCGCGCTGGGTCTGAGTCACGCTGGTCAAAAAGCGAAGCTCGATGTCGTAGCCGCTCGCGTCGATCACGGTTACGCGCCCGCTTCCGTCGGCCTCGGGGCCGCTGCTAGACGTCACGATGTCCACCACGCCGCCCGCTTGCCCCGTCACCACGCCCGTCCCCGCACCGACCGTCGCGATCGAGCCGTCCTGGCTGGACCAGGTGAGTGTGCGCCCCGACACTGCCCGTCCCACGACATCGACGACCTCCGCCGACAGGGTCACATCGGCACCGACAGAGACCTTTTCCGGCGACGACGTCACCCGCACGAACCCATTCGGATACTGAACGTCCGCGGCCACGTAGACCTCGAAGGCGAACGTGTCCACGGTCTTTGGTACGCCCAGTATCCAGTGTAGGCTGCCCGAGGTCGCGTTCTCGCTCAGGATCTCGTCGTACAGATAGAACGGCTGCGCCGAGCCGGTAAACGTGCCGACATCGGTCGGGTTGTCGACCGTTATCGCGCCAGACCCGGTTCCGGTCTCGACCGGCATCTGGTGAAAGAAGACTCGGACGCCGGTCGTCGCCGTCCCGTCCGCGGTCCCCAGAGCCTGGGGGATGAGGTTCTGAACGGTGACGTCGAAGCTGAATTCCTGTTTACCCTGGTTGTAATTCACCGACGACGATGTGAGCTGCACGAACTGGCCCTGCCCTCCGACGATCAGGAACTGCGGGCCGAGCAGAGTCCCAACGCTCCCGATGCGCTCGCAGGACAAGCTGGCGCGGCCAACGTTTCCTGTGCACGTGACCGAGACGGCCAACCGGCCGAGGGCCGCCGGCGCGCTCGTCTCTACCCCCGCCGGCGCAGTCACGTCCTTTTCTTCGTTGCACGCCAGTATGGTCAAAGGCGCTGCCAACAGAATCGGCCAACCCTTCCCGATCAACGACCCAATCCTCATTCCCTACCCTCCCACAAGCGTTGACGCTCCTCTTGCTTCGAACCAAGCACTGTTTCGATGGTCTCCTAACCACTCCAGCTTTCCGCACGCGAGGGCGCACCGTAGACAGGGAAACGGATCGGTGATCCTCGCGGCATCCGGATCCGGTCGCTGGCGCTGCTTCAGATCCGCGACGCGAACGATATATGACTCGTGCGCTTCCGCCAGGCTGACGTCGTGGAGATCCGCCACGACCTCGGTCTCGTTGAAGCCGTAGCAAGAAAGCTGGCAACAGGTACAGACGCGGCCGCGCGTATCGACGTAGATCCGTCGCAATGCTAACGTATCGCAGAGCTCCTCCGTTCCCTCGAACGGTGCCCCGTAGTCCAGCCCAACGCGCGTCCGCCGCCCCGGCTGCGCCGCCAGCGCCTCGATCTCCTTGCGGACCGGCAGCCACTCGTCGGGTGGAAGGTCGCTGTCGCGTGCTGCGCTGTCGGGGACCGGTTGCGCCAGGATGAAGTTGATCCCCAGACACCCGAGCGACTCTGCGAGGTCGGCCGCTTCTTCCAGCTGATGGCAATCCCGCCTGTCCACGACCATCGATAGGTAAGTCGGTAGGCGGCGACTGGTCAGCAGCGCGACACCCAGCAATACTCGCTCGAAGCTGCCGGCCCCGCGCTCCGCGTCGTGCACGGCTTCGTCGGCGCCCGACAGGCTCAAACGCACCGAGTCCGGTGGGTAGCGGTCCAGTACCGGCATAGCCCGCTTCAGATGCCACGCGTTGGTCACGAACCGGTACGGGATACCACGCTCGTGACAACCGCGTACGACCCGCTCGAACTCCGGGTGCAGTAGCGGCTCGCCGCCGGTCAGGCTCGCGACGACGTTGCCATACAAAGCGACCGACTGATCGAGGATCGATTCGATGAGGTCCGCCTCGAGGATGCGGACCGT
>JBDHHL010000607.1:0-2443 GCA_039589375.1 Gemmatimonadota bacterium
CGAGCAGCCACTCCGGCGGCGAGCCGGCTCCGTCCTCGTAACGGCGACACGCGTAGGCCGGCGGTCCGGCGTACGGCCCAGCCAAGTCTTCCCCGTTGATCCGCACGCTCGGCGACCCGGAAAAAGCCAGCTGCTCTACGTCCGCCGGACTATGTACGATGGTGCGTGTGATCTCGGCATCGGGAACCAGCCGATCTACAACGCTTCGTACCAGCTGTTCCGTCGCTTGGGCGTGAGGGCAGTCCGGCGTCAGGAGCAATTCTATTCGCAAGGTCATCTACTCTCCTCCGCACCGGGCCTCAGCCTCGGCCGTGCAGCGGTTTCTGCGATGGCTGCAAGTCGGTCCGCCAATCGCTCTAGCTGCGGATAGCGATCTTGCGCGCCGTTCAAGAAGATCAAGTTCGCGGTAGCCCAGCCACCGCCCAGGATGAACGGGACGATGAGGATATTCATGTCTCCAGGCACCCCCAGCGACTGCAGCATCGAAAATCCGAGAAGCGCGCTGAAGAGGATGCCCAACCCCAGCGGCACGATCTTGAGGCCTCTCAGCTCCTGCTGTTCCTCGATGCAAATCCGGGTTCGATCGCCTTCCGGCGCTACCGTCACGAGCAACTTCCTACCTACCTGACCAGCTCCAACCGGACTCCAGGTCAGCGATTTGCCCAGCGCGGACGCGTGGCCCACGACGTCGAACTCCGCCTGGATCTCTTTGACCAGCGCCTGGTGCGCCGACTCGGGGACCTCGCCGGCGATGGTTCGTTCGACCCGAAGCTTCGAGTTGGGATACAATCCGCGACCGGGTAGCCGCTTGGCCGGCGACGCGTGATCGGATCGTCCCTCCAGCTCCTTCACCGCCTGCCGCACGCGCTCGGGCGGGATGCCGACTTCTGCCGCGACTTGTTCGACGGCGCCAATCGACAGTGCGCCTTGCTCGGTGGGATGCTCGGCTTGCAGTTCGGCGGCCCGACCGATCACCTCTCGCACCTCGGATTCGGTGAGGGCACGACCGCTTCCTGCCGCCGCGACGTCGAGAGCGTCAGCCAACTCTCCGGGCGCGGCGAATCTGTGCGCCGGTCCTACGGCGAGGGCGCGAGTCAGCGTCTGCTCTACCCTACCCGGGAGGGCATCGAGCCGCCGGCGGTGGTCAGGCGGGGCATCGGAAAGCCGGCCCAGCCGCACATCTTCCTGCATCGGCCATACCGATGGTGTCGCGCCGACCAGCATCTCGTAGACGACGCAGGCGAGGCTGTAGACGTCCGTACGCTCGTCGAGGTCGGCCGCTCCCATGGCCTGTTCGGGGCTCATGTAGCCGACGGTCCCCAACGGGGCGCCGGTGCCCGTCAGCGCCTCGCGGCCCACCGAGCTCACAGCCTTGGCGATGCCAAAGTCGGCCACGATGGCGTGGCTGTCGGAAAACAGGATGTTCTCGGGTTTGACGTCGCGGTGGATGACGCCGTGACGGTGAGCGAAGTCGAGAGCATCGGCCACTTGCCGCGCGATACGAACCACCACCTCGATCGGGAGCGGTTCACCCGGAGCCAGACGGCGTCGCAGCGAGCCTCCGCCCACGTAAGGCATCACATAGTACAGCAATCCGCCGGCCTCGCCGGAATCGAGCAGCGGCAGAATGTGCGGGTGACTGAGCTGAGCTGTGATCTTGATCTCGCGCAGGAAGCGCTCGGACCCGATCGCGGCCGCAAGCGGAGAGTGAAGAACCTTGACCGCGACCTGCCGATCGTGCTTCAGGTCAGCGGCGAGGTAGACGGCCGCCATGCCGCCCCGGCCAAGCTCGCGTTCGATGGCGTAGCGGTCGCCCAGCGCAGCTTCCAATCGGTGCAGCGCGTCGTCGCTCACCGGGGGTGCTCCGAGCAAAAGCTCCCGCGCATCTCGAATTCGAGAGTCCGCATGGTGGCAATCTAGCCGGCAGACGCGACGTCGGGATAGGCGTAGAATCGATAGCCAAGGGTTTCAATCCACCCCTCGACAAACCAGCAATCGGGAAAAAGGGCGCGGCCAAAGCCGCGCCCTGGAAAGGCGAAGACGCTCCGGACTATCCCTACTTTCAACCCGACATCAGCCTAACACCTTTTCGAGCCGATTGAGACAACTCGTCCAGCCCTCCTCGTGCCCGACCTTCGCCTCCGCGTTCGGGAACAGCTCGTGGATCAGAACGACTTCGGTGGACTCGCCGAGGTCGTTGAACTCTACGGTGACCAGAGTCTCACCGATCGACTCCTCTTCCCAATCCCACGTGTACACGAGGCGGCCGGGGCTCTCTATTTCACGATAGACGCCCACCGCCGTGTGTGCCTTTCCTTCCGGTGACTCCATACGGAGCCGGTAGCGGCCGCCGACCGTCAGATCAACCTGACTGTCAGCCACGGTCATCCCTTCCGGGCACGACCAGCGCTTCAGCTGATCCGGCTCGGTCCAGGCGCGGAAG
>JBDHHL010000608.1:0-2417 GCA_039589375.1 Gemmatimonadota bacterium
GGCGGATCGAGCCATCCTGATACCGTATCGACGCCGAGCCCTGCAGGTGGGTGAGGTATGCCTCGAAACCGTCACGTAGCCAGACGACTTCGCTCCCCTCCAGAAGCCCTGTTTATTCTATCTCCGCCCGCGCCGGATGCGGCGCCACGATCCGGCCACCCACTCGCCGCCCTTTCACATCGCCCGTCGCGGTGTCCACCACGAGATCCGTCGGCCGCGCATACAGCGGGTACCGATAGACGGCATCGGGCGAACGCGAGCCCTGGAACAACGGTGCGTAGTAGCCTGTGAATAGCACAGTCCCACGACCGTCTTCGCCCAGGCTCGAGAAGAAGTCGAAATCGGCAACGATGCGCCGCTCCAGTTCCTGGGGATCTTCGACGCCGGCCACCAGATCGCGGAATGCTTCCACGCTCGTCCACGCATGCGCGTGTGTGATGCCTGCCATCGGGAAGGACTCGCGACTTGACGGTTTCCCAAACCACGCGATGCTGCCGTCGAGCGCTTCGACCAGATCGCCCCTGTCCGACGAAAGGGCAGCCAGCAGTCTGGGAGCGTCCGCCGCGGGGACCGCTTCGTACGCCATCTCAGTCGCCGCTCGAGGTTGCGGCTCGGGAGGCGGCGGCCCTGGCGGCCGTTCCTCGGTGGGAGGCGCTTCTGGCGCCCGTACGGGCTCCGGTGGACCCGCCACGGGGCCGGCACCCGACGGCGCCTGACATCCTCCAACGGCGAGCATCCACAGGCCCAGCCCCAGGCGACCGACTTCACGCATTACATCATGTCGCATGCATTAAGTCACATTCAAATATGCAAATAAGGCTATCAGGCAAGGGACCTGACCAGGTCCCGCAGGAGGTGCTCCTCGAAATTCCTCGCCCGTTCTAGGATCTCTTCGTATGTCGCTTCGATGAACAGGTCCGCCGTGCGAAGCTCGCGGCCCTTCGAGCGGAAAAGGAACCTGCCTCGAAACAGGCGGTCAGCGCACTCGCGCGTCTGCAGAACCACGGCCCAGTTCTCGCCATCGAAGGGGACCGAGCGGACCTCCTCCTCTAGTGGCGATTCGTCGAACATCTGGAACTGCGGATCTACTCCGCCCGGCTCATCGTTCCCGGATGATTCCATAGCCTGTCACAGATCCACTTGAATCAAGAACGACCCACACCTTCGCCCCGTCCAGAGCGAGCAGCTCCGCCGGAGGCCCTTGAAGGAGCAATCGCTCGCCTTCGTCTGTCACTACTCTCGCGCTGTTCCCCTCTACCTCGAGCACGCCTACCGTGGGGACGTGGCCCGAGATCTCGAGGATCGTGTACTCGGAGACGACGAAGCGACCGGATGCGGAGAAAGTACCCGACGCTTCTATCTTCGCCCCGGTCAACCGCTTGAACTCGGGCCGTAAGTCGCCGCTGACCTCCACGCCTGTTGCCTCGGGCTCTTCTGGCTCGATCAGCACCCTCTCCAGTGGTGTGCTTCCGGCCACCCTCACACGCCCTGTCACGCTCGATGCTTTCTCGGCCGGCTCTGGTGTACCGCCTTTGCCTCCGCAGGCTCCCAGTCCCAACGCGGCGACCAGCGCCACTACCAGGGCGGGTTTACCGTCTGCGCCTGCGATAGTGCCACCTCCAGCATGTGATCGTCCACGCTCTTCAGATAACCCGGGTAGACCTCCAGGTAACGCTCCTCGCCCCCGTCCAGCGCCGTGAAGACGATCTGGTTCATCGTCAACATGCCCCGCACGCCCGCTTCGATGTAGCTTACGCGCCAGGCCCTTCCCATCCTATCCGTGAACTCGCGTTCCTCCGCCACCTTTCGCACCTCGCTCCTGTTGATCAGAATATCTGGTGTCGGCTAGTGTCCGGCCAAGCGAGAGGGGCCCTGTCGGGCCCGACCGAATACGCGTCATCGTCACTGTGGCCGAACACAAGTTGATACTAGTTTGCAATACACCGCAGGCGAAACCCGGTTTCGCAATAACCGAGCGGCTACCCGACAGGAGGTTCTCAGCCATGGCTCGCAAGTTCACCGATCGTTCCGGCCAAGCCTGGGTCGTTGAACGGGAGCACGGGCGCCACGAGTTGGTGTTCCGGCCCGTGCACGGCGCGCAGGGTGAGGAACGAGTGGCCTCCCTGCCAGCCCATCGCCATACCCAGGACCCCTACGAGCTCAGCGACTCCGAGCTGCAGCGCTACCTGGACCAGGCGGGTTCGCGCTACCGCGAACCCAAGGGTCCAGCGCCCTTCTGAGGCGCCCCGGGCCCCCTAGCCCAGGAGCAGCACGGCGGCGGCCGTCGCCACAACGACCACCACCAGAAAGACCTGGAACCCCCACCCGCCGCGCGGGTGCGCCCCGCGGCAGTGCGGGCAGCGGCGCGTATCGTCGGGTACCAGCGCACCGCAGTGCGGACAAACCTTCATAGAATC
>JBDHHL010000609.1:0-2772 GCA_039589375.1 Gemmatimonadota bacterium
CGAGGCGGGGGTGGTTGGGGTCTCACCGGCCATCTTGGCCGCGCGTGTTAGGGTGCGTGATCTCGACCGAATCGATGAGATTGTCGCCGTGCTGGAGGCCGATCCGGCGGTCCGTGGAGTTCGACGTCACGTGTTGAAGGACTGGCGTGATGATCGGGGGCGGGTTGCGCTCGCCCCGCCGACGGAGCCGAGCGACCACCTCTATGAACTACAGGCGTGGCATTACGATCTGATCGATCTGCCGGAGGCGTGGGACATAACGACCGGAAGCCCCTCTGTGCTGGTCGCCGTAGTAGACGACGGGACGCGCTTCGATCACCCGGACCTGGCTGCGAATCTGACGAGTGACGGGTACGACTTCGTCTCTAGCACCACCCTCGACCTGTGTGCGGGTGGCACGTTCGATAACGCGGGTGACGGGGACGGGTACGATGACGATCCGACGACACCGGCCGCTTACGACTGGGATGAGGCGCAGCAGTGCGGAACGCCAGAGGACCTCACGTCGCGGGAACGATTGGCGCCGTCGGCAACGAAGGGGTCGGCGTCGCTGGTGTGAACTGGAGCGTGCGGATCCGTCCCGTGCGTGTGATGGGCGTGGCGGGCAAGACGGACGCGTATGACGTCGCTCAGGGTATTCTCTATGCCGCTGGGCTGCCGGCGGACGACGGGTCCGGCGGTGTGGTGCAGGCCTCCTCCGCGGCGAGCGTGATCAACCTCAGCCTGGGCGGCTCCGGCACCACGACGGACCTCGAAGACGCCGTGGTCAGCGCCAGCAACGCCGGCGCCTTGATCGTTGCCAGTGCCGGCAACTCTTCCTCCTCAGGGGCCCACTATCCATCCGATTACCCGCAGGTCATCTCGGTCTCCGCGGTTGGGCCTGACACCCTGCTGGCGTCCTATTCGAACTACGGGTCGAACATCGACATCGCTGCGCCGGGCGGCGACTTCCAGGACGGACTCGACATGAGTCACCCAAACACGCAGACATTCGGCGTCCTGTCCTGTATGTGGGACTTCAGCCAATCCGCCCCGGTGGCTGTGTGGGCTCACGGCACGTCGATGGCGGCGCCTCACGTCTCCGGCGTCGCGGCGCTCCTGCTGGCCCAGCAGCCGTCGCTGACGGCCACGCAACTGCGGGCACGGCTCATCGACTACGCCGTGGACATGGGGACGTCCGGTTGGGACGAGGAATACGGGGCGGGCGTGCTCAACGCGCGCAGTAGCCTGACGCAGTCGCTGGCTCCACCGCGCGATCTCTACGCTCGGCTGTACAACGCCGGTACGGGAGAGATCGAAGAGACGGTGGCGGTCGAAAACGACGGCTCGTATGCGTTCACCGATCTCGCCGACGGGGACTACCTCGTGTACGCTGGGCAGGACGCGAACGACGATCAGGACATTGGCGAGCCGGGGCGGCGCTGGGGGGCATTCGGCGGGTCGGCCACTCCCACCACGATCACGGTCGCGGGCGCAGGCGACCATCCGGCATCGTTCACCGTGGGATTCCCGTTCGAGTGGGAGCCAAACAATCCGTTCGAGAATGCGAATCCGTTGCCGGTGGGTGCGTACCTCATTGGAATGATGTTCGAGGCCTCAGATGTCTATCGAATCGTGATCCTGCAGGCTGGGCAGTACACGTTCGAAACCTCAGCTGTGAGCGGATACTGTGGCTTCGCGCTGAACGAGGACACGATCTTGGAACTGTACGACGCAAGCTTCACGCTCCTCGCCGAGAATGACGACATAGACACGAGCGGCCGCAACTGGTGCTCGCGGATCACCATGACACTTCAGCCCGGCACCTACTATGCCTCGCTGACGGGGTGGCAGGGGCTGGGCTTGCCGTATCGGTTGGAGGTGCGCTCAGGAGGGTAGCAACCACGCGACGAGTGATTCCCCCAGACGCGGCACACGGCCTGATAATCCTGGCGCTCATGGCTGGGTGCCGCGCGACGGTGCAGCGCGCGGCAGACGGCGGAGAGCGGCTGGCTGAGCTCGGCATCGAGGTGCGGGCGCTCATTGCGGATTCCGGCTGCTGGTCAATCGCGCAGTGCCGTGCGCTGCCGCTCGGTGCCAAGCCCTGTGGCGGCCCTTGGTCCTACGCTGTCTACTCGACTGAGGCGACGGACTCCTCTGCGCTTGCCGCTGCGGTCGGTCGGTACAACGCCCACGAGAATGAGCTCAATCGCCGGGAGGGGCGCGTATCGGACTGCCAGTTCGTATCACCGCCTCTGCTTGAGTGTGTCGACGGACACTGCGTTGGCACTCCGATGGGTGGGGCCCTCACGCCGTACTGCGGCAACCGAACCGAGGGATAGAACAGTGTGTGGGGCTGACAGGAGTCGGAATGTCGGCGGGCGCGCTGGGCGTGAGGTCCCGGTCGATGTAGACCCGTCAGGTGTTGGGGGGACGCGCATAACCCGGGCACACTCTCAACCCGAAGCTGACGGAAATGGAAGACGAGCAGGTGAGCCTCAAGTGATCGATGGTGAGCATCGGGCCGATTTGGGGAGGTGGCGGATCTCGCGCTGGGTTAGGCTGTTGACCCCGATTCTCGTGCTGGCGTTCGTCACCGTGTCCGCATCGTCGGTCCTTGCTCAGGAACCCCCGGACAGCGCGACCCTTGCCGACAGCGCCGCGGCTCTGGCTAAGCAAGCGAACTCGCAGTACGCGTCGGGCTCGGTCGAGGCTTTGGAACGTGCCCTGGATCTGTGGAAAGAGGCAGCTGCACTCTACCAGCGTCTGGGCGAACGAGGCCGGGAAGCCGAT
>JBDHHL010000610.1:0-2362 GCA_039589375.1 Gemmatimonadota bacterium
ATAGCGGCAGGTGAGTTTAGGCGAGATCTGTAGGTGAGCGGGTGTATCGGCATCCCCTCTCCATTCGCTGTTGACACTATTGCAGACCCCAGCCGCCCGATCATAGCACCCGACCACCACTAGCCGTGCGGACGGATCACGCACTCCGGCCTATTTGCGCTCGCCGACGAATGATGTGCGATAATTGCCAATATCATGCACAATCGCGGCCGGCCTGGAGACGTAGCCGGTCCCAGCACATGTCGGACACAGCAAGTTGGCTGTCAAACAGCCTTTCTCACTGTCTGCTCAGGGGAGATGGATTCACTGGGAACGTCCACTTCCTGGTCGCCTAGCGGTTTCGCCAACGCAGCAGCTGCTTGTAAAAACGCTTCTTTCTGCTCCTCCGACAAGCCACGGAACAATTCGACCAGGGCTCGCTCTCTTTCGTTCCGAAGATGAAGCTCTTCTTCCAAAAGCTCCAGAGGATTGCAATCGAGGGCGTCGGCGATGCGCTCCATCCATCCAACCGTAAGGCGCCGCTTGCCCGTCTCTAGGTGGCTGATCTGCTGATTGCTCGTGCTCACGCGCCTCGCCAGTTCCTTCAGTGTGAGGCCGCGCGCCGTTCGGAGTTCTCTGATCCGATTTTTCATGTCCCAGTTTCCAACGATTCGAGATACCGAGCAAGATACAAAACGTTGGAAACTAGACGCCAGTCACACCGGCGCTATAGCGCGTTAGCTTTGCTCGCAAGCCTAATCGTATGCGTGGCGCCAACAGTTTGTTGATTATCGATTGACCAAAACCATACAATCTGTTTGATTCCGTCATGTGACCAGCTCTGCGCGGCCCGCATCTGGGTTTGAAGGCGCGCAGGACGACTGGGTTGCCTCGCCCGATTGATAGAGGCCTGGCATAAGCGCTGTTGAAGGGAACCGTCCGTGACTGGACCGCCCAAGTCTAAACACCATCCTCCCGCCAACGGCAAGCCGAAGCGCGCGGCTCAGTACCTCCGCATGTCCACAGATCATCAGAAATACTCGACTGAGAACCAAGCAGATGCCATCGCGGAATATGCCCGGTCACACGAGATGGAGATCATCAGGACCTACGCTGACGAGGGCAAGAGCGGGCTCCGCATTGATGGGCGAGATGCCCTTCGGCAGCTCATCGCGGACGTTCAACGAGCTGATACCGACTTCGAAGTCGTTCTCGTCTATGACGTGAGTCGATGGGGCCGCTTCCAGGACGCCGACGAGAGCGCCTACTACGAGTACATCTGCAGGCGCGCCGGCATTGCTGTCGAGTACTGCGCGGAGCAGTTCGACAACGACGGCAGTCCAATCTCTACCATCGTCAAGGGCGTCAAGCGGGCGATGGCGGGCGAGTACAGCCGGGAGCTTTCAGCCAAGGTGTTCGCAGGCCAATGTCGGTTGATCGAGTTGGGATTCCGCCAAGGCGGCGCGCCGGGCTTCGGACTCCGACGCATGCTCCTCGACGAGCATGGGAAGCCGAAAGGAGAGCTAGACAGAGGCGAATACAAGAGCCTTCAGACGGAGCGCGTGATCTTGGTTCCTGGCCCCGACGAGGAGGTAGAGGCCGTCCGCTGGATCTATCACTTCTTCGTGGAGGACGGCAAAAGCGAGAGTGAGATCGCTATCGTCCTCAATAGACGAGGTATCAAAACGGATCTCGGGCGAAGTTGGACCCGAGGAACGGTCCACCAGATCCTGACCAACGAGAAATACGTCGGGAACAACATCTACAACCGCGTGTCCTTCAAGCTGAAGAAGAAGCGGGTGGCCAACAGTCCCGACATGTGGATTCGCGCCGATGGCGTCTTCGAGGCTGTCGTCGATCAATCTCTCTTCTACACCGCGCAGGGCATCATTCAGGAGAGGAACCGGCGATTCACCGATGAAGAGATGCTCACGCACCTCAAGCGTCTGTTCGAAGCGCGCGGCTACATCTCGGGTGTCGTCATCGATGAAACAGAAGGGCTTCCCTCCAGTGGCGCATACAGCAGCCGGTTCGGGAGTTTGTTGCGGGCCTACCAGCTTGTTGGATTCACGCCCGATCGTGACTATCGATACATCGAGATCAACCGCCACCTGCGACGGCTCTATCCAGGGGTGATAACCGATACCATCGCCCGCATCGAAGAACTCGGCGGAGCGGTGGTGCGCTCTCCGGTCACGGACCTGTTGACCATCAATGGCGAGTTCACGGCCTCCCTGGTGCTTGCTCGTTGCCAGCAGACGAAAACCGGCCTTCTTCGTTGGAAGATCCGGCTCGATACCGGCTTGATGCCCGACCTGACCGTTGCAATCCGAATGGATAGCGCGAACCGAGAGCCCCTGGATTACTACCTGCTGCCTCAGCT
>JBDHHL010000611.1:0-2358 GCA_039589375.1 Gemmatimonadota bacterium
GTGGCGATTGTTGGCCCACGAGATGTTCCATCGCGTCCAGCCGGAACTGGATCTCCCCATGTCGAACCCGGCGAATGCGCACCTGGCCACCCGCGACGGTCGCATCTGGATTCGGCTCGAGTGGCGGGCGCTTGCCGAGGCGCTGATCCGTACGGGCAGCGAACGAACGGCGGCGCTGGTTGACGCACTGTCATTCCGGGCGCGACGGCACTCGTTGTTCCCGAACGCGGCCGAAGAGGAACGACTGCTGGAGCTGAACGAGGGGCTGGCCGAATACACCGGGCTGAAACTGAGCGGGCTGCCCGACGGCGTACTGGCGGATCGCGCCGCGGTGGCGCTCGAGTCGCGCGATCGACAGGCGAACTACACGCGCGCCTTCGCCTACGCCACCGGTCCGGCATACGGCACCTTGCTCGACCAATCAGGCCAGGCGTGGCGGGAGGAGATGTCGGCAGCCTCGGACCTGGCGGCCCTGACCGCCGGAGCCTACGGGATCAGCCAGCCGCGCGGAGGGGACGCGGAGATGCGTACCTCGCGCTACGACGGCGATCGCATCATCGCACAGGAGACGGCGCGCGCCGAGCGGCAGGCGGTGCAGTTGGCGCAGTTAGAGGAGCGGTTTCTGGACGGCCCCGTGCTGCGACTGCCGCCGGGCGCGAACTTCCGCTACTCCTTCGACCCCAACGCCGCCGTCCCCATCCCGGACGTCGGCACCGTCTACGAGTCGGCCCGCGTGACCGACGAGTGGGGCGTTCTCCACGTCGACTCCGGCGGCGTGCTGATGGTCAGGACGGACGCCGGGATCACGCAGGTCGTGGTCCCCGCTCCGGACGACGCCGCAGAGCCTCCGCTGTCAGGCGAAGGCTGGCGGCTCGACCTGGCCGAAGGTTGGAGCATCCAGCCCGGCGAGCGCCCGGGCGATTGGGCTCTCGTGACGTCTCGTTGATCTTGCTCTTGCATCTTCCGGACGCATGCTCGCGCGCACCGTGGGCGCGAAGGCCCATGCGACCAAGGGTTGAGCGGGAGGCCGCCGGCTGACACCTATCCGCACGAGGGGCGGGCGCGACAGGGTCCTCGACCGACCCGAGCCCTAGAGTGAGATTGACTTAGTCATGGACTTAGTCTACTATAACCTCGTGAAGATTGTGAACATCCACGAGGCAAAGACACACCTTTCCCGTTTGCTGCGCCGCGTCGCCGCCGGCGAGGAGATCGTGATCGCACGCGCCGGAAAACCCGTCGCGCGTCTCGTCCCCGCCAACGGGTCGGCAGCGGAACGGGAGCTGGGAACGGAACGTGGGCGCATCGTTATCGCAGAGGACTTCGATGCACCACTACCACCCGAGATTCTCGAGGCATTCGCTGGTGAGGATCCTGCTTGACACCCAGTGCTGGCTCTGGATACTGACTGTGCCCGAGCGCTTCTCGGACGCGAGCCGTGCCCTCGTCGCGGCGGCCGACAACGAGTTGTACCTATCCGCCGCGAGCGCGTGGGAGATTGCCATCAAGTATGGGCTCGGGAAGCTGCAGCTTCCCGCTGAACCGGCCAGGATCATACCGGACTTGATGACCAAGAGCGCGACGACGTCGCTACCGATTCACCACAGCCACGCTCTCCACGTCGCCGGCCTTCCGCCGCACCACCGCGACCCGTTTGACCGAATGCTTATCGCTCAAGCACAGCTCGAAGACTTGCCCATCATGACGGCCGACGAGCAGTTCGATCCGTACGACGTGGAGATCATCGAAGCCTGACTCTGTTTGCTTCGGCCAACCCCCAAGTCCTGATCTAGCTGACGGCCCAGGGCAGACCGCGAAAAGGGAGGGCGCGACAGGGCCCTCGAACGGACATTCGGAGCGCGGTTGCCTATCCGCGATCGCTGCCTGTCCGGCGCGACGTGAAGTGAGGGGCCCTGTCGCGTCCAAAGGCTATCGCGCCGCGCCGGCCTCCACGCCTTTCAGGTGCCGGTCGAGAAACTGAAGAATCCGCCGGGCCGCTTCTTCCTGGTTCTCCTTCTTGACGAAGCCGTGACCCTCGTCGTCGAACAGCACGTAGTCGACCGGCACGTTGTTGGCCCGCACCGCCTCGACGATCTCATCCGACTCGAGTTTCAGCACGCGCGGGTCGTTCGCCCCCTGCAGTACGATCAGCGGCCGTACGATGTTCGAGGCGTGGAACAGCGGCGACTTGGCCTTGAAGAACTCCTCATCCTCGAAGTCGCCCAGCTCCTGTTCCAGCGCGGCGCGGAACGACTCCCACCACGGCGGGATGCTGGTCACCGTACGGTACCAGTTCGAGATGCCGAACAGGTCCACGCCGACGTCGAACTCTTCAGGCCGGAACGTCAGCGCCGCCAG
>JBDHHL010000612.1:0-2355 GCA_039589375.1 Gemmatimonadota bacterium
CGTGCTCCCCATGTCGATCAGGCGGTAGATGCCGCCTACGATGGCGGCTATCTCGAGCGGCAGATTGAACGCCTGCACGAAGATCAAGGCGATCACCAGGCCTCCCCCGGGGATTCCGCCGGAGCCGTTACTCAGTATCAGGCCGATCAGCAGGATCGTGATCTGCGAAGCGACGGTGAACTCGACGCCGGCTGCCTGCGCCGTGAATAACAACACGCCCGCCAGCATGATCGCCGTACCGTCTTTGTTGAGTTGCGCGCCCAGCGGCAGCGTGAACGAATAGACGCTGCGCGGAAGCTGCATCCGCTTCTCGGCAACGTCGAGCGACACGGCCAGGCTAGCCAAGCTGCTGCAGGTCGCCGCAGTGGTCGCGTACAGCGGACCCGTCCTCTTCAAGAAATCGACCGGCGAGTAAGGGGTGAGCAGCACCAGCAAAACCATGTAGACGGCCACCATGACTGCCTGAGCGCCCCAGACTCCGCCGATGAACACGCCTAGCGGGCCGAAGATAGCCGGCCCGTACTCCCCGACGGTGGCAGCCGTTAAAGCGCCGATCCCGATCGGGCCGAAATACATGATGATGCCCACCAACTTGCGAAACACCTCGGCCAGGATGCTGTAGCCCTTCTGCAACGGCTCGCGCGAACCTTGTGGCAGCAGTAGCGTCGTCACGCCGAGGAACAACGCGAACACGACGACCTGAGCCACGTCACCGCTGGCGAACGCGGCGAACACGTTGTCGGGGACGAGGCCGAGGAAGACCTCGGTGATGCTGGGTACCTGTCCGAAAGATGCTTCGACCTGCTCGGTCAGCCGCATCCCAACGCCGGGGCGTAGCAAGTGCATCGTCGTCAGGCCCAGCGTCAGCGCCAGAGTGGTTGTCAAGACATAGTAGGCTATGATCTTGCCGCCCAGTCTGCCCAGCGCGCGGACGTCGCTAAGGCTGGTCACTCCGGCCAACAGGTTGAAGAAAACCAGAGGGATGACCGCCATCATGAGGAGCCTGATGAACAGGTCTCCCAGCGGTTGAACTACTATCGCGCGCTCGCCGGCGGCCAGGCCGACGACGACGCCTATCGCCATGAACAGGAGGATCTTCACCCCCAACGACAGCCGACGGTAGCGCTGGTACAAATTCGGCTGCGGCTCGGATGTCTGTTTGTTCACTGGAGCCCGAGATGTTCGAGCGTGCGGGACAACAGCAGTTCGTAGTATCCGCGGTAGTTATCGCGTGTGACTGGCATGAACTCGTCCACCTGCGCCGGGTTGCCTTCGAGGATCTCCCCGTTCGGCCGTATCGTGTGACCGATCGACCACATGAATTCCACAACCGGCCGCTTGTTGGTCGGGAAAACCAGCACCTCCTCCCATTCCCAGGTGTTGCTGTACCCACCTGCTGGCATCCCCATCGTGTACGCCAGCTTGTTGTCGACCACGATCGATGCGAACTGGTCGAGGTGGGATCCTCCATAGGGACCGAACCAACAGACCAGCGAGCCGCGGAAGTGCACTTCCGCGGGATCGATGATGCCGTCCGAGTTATGCGGCAGGTGCTGCGTCTTGAAGGCGACGTTGTTGGTGTAGCGTTGACCGGCTTCGATTGCCTTCGTCACATCGCCTTCGAACCACTCCAGCCGCCATGTTCCGTCATCGAGCTCGCCGGGCCGCGGACTGAAAGTGCGGGCGCGCAATCTCTGCATCTGATCGTCGACGAACGCCTCGGCGGCATCGCTGATCCGAAGGTTGCCGAAGGTGGTCTTAAACGGTCGCGGACTCAGGCGCCGGACGGCATAGGCTCCCAGCGAGCCGCCTCGACTGCGGGTCGCGTCCACGATCACGGCGTGGTCGAGTAGATCGTGCTGGGCGGCGTATTCCATCAGCCGGTCGACATCGTCCACCAAGCTGCCGACGAATCCGTGCCAGTTGAGCAGCAGAACCGGCTTGCCTTCGGCTACGTGTAGGTCGAAGGTCGGTGTGCTGAAGACCTGGTCGAAGCCGGAGTATCGCTGCGTTCCGTGTCCTTTCCACGAGATCGTCTCGGAAGGCAGAAAGGGCAGGACCAGTGTGTAACGCTCTCCGTTCTGTCGTTCCAGCTCTAGCTCGAGCTTCTCCCGATAGAACGAGCGAGGGAACTGATAGCTCTTCTGCGGGATCCACGCCGCCAGCTGCCACCAGAATCCGTTCACGGTCGAGTAGCGGTGATACGGCTCGATATCCTCCACGTACTCAGAGAAGGCGCCACCGTTGATCGCGAGCAACCTGTCGCCTACTTCGGGCTCTATACCTCCGGAGAACTCGGCGATATCGCGAGCGAAATCTGCCACGAACACGAAATACTGGCCCGGTGTCCCGTAG
>JBDHHL010000613.1:0-2337 GCA_039589375.1 Gemmatimonadota bacterium
ATCTACAATACCGAGAACGACGACACCGACTATCAGACCGGTCAGGAGCTACACCTGGATGTCGTCCTCAATCAGTTCCTCTCAGAATCGTTCGCCCTAGGGGCTCACGGGTTTTACTTGCGGCAGATCACTGGCGACAGCGGCGCAGGGGCATTGCTGGGCGATTACCAGGCCGAAGCGGCGGGAGCCGGACCGGCGCTGCTTTGGACGACTCGGGTCGGCCGACAGACCGTCTCGCTGATCGCGAAGTGGCTACACGAGTTTCACGCGGAGCACCGACTCGAGGGAGATCACTTCTTCGCAAGTTTCGCGATCGACTGGTAGCTGGCAGCCGAGTAACAGTTAATCGAACATTGGAGTGTCAACGATGGAACAGTCTAGCAACTCGTACTGGCGGGTTTCCGCCATGCTCACTGCCGCTCTCCTCATCTTCGGTGCACCGCAGAAGGTGCAGGCGCAGGCAGGAGCAGACAAGCCGAACATCGTACTTGTCTTCATGGATAACTTCGGCTGGGGAGAACCGGGTTTTAACGGCGGTGGGGTTCCACGTGGCGCTGCGACGCCGCGTTTGGACAAACTGGCGAACGAAGGGCTGCGCCTGACCAACTTCAATGTGGAAGTGCAATGCACTCCATCGCGCTCGGCCATCATGACCGGCCGCTACGCGATTCGAAGTGGAAACGGAACCGTTCCGCTTGGCGAGGGTATCTATGGCCTCGTCCAGTGGGAGGTCACCATGGCGGAGATGCTTTCCGAAGTGGGCTACGCCACGGGAATGTACGGGAAATGGCATCTCGGCAGAACCGAGGGCAGATTCCCAACCGATCAAGGCTTTGACGAGTGGTACGGAATCCCGAATACGACGGACGAATCGGTCCACACATCTCTTCCGGGCTTCGCCGAAAGTGGAATTGCGGCGGCCCATGTACTGGATTCCAAGAAGGGCGAAACTCCGAAGGAAGTCAGAGTCTATGACTTAGACTACCGCCCGTTGATTGATCGCGATCTGACCGATCGAGCACTGGCGTTCATGAAGCGGAACGCAGAAGCGGATCAGCCTTTCTTCATCTATCTCCCGTACACGTCCACCCACTTTCCAACCATGCCGCACCCCGATTTCGTAGGAAAGTCGGGTAAGGGGCGCTGGGGCGACATGCTGATGCAGATCGACAGCTATGTAGGGGAGTTGCTAACGACCGTCGATGATTTGGGAATCGCCAAGAACACGATCTTCATCTTCACTGCGGACAATGGTCCAGAGGCATTGGAGGCAGGCGGTACGTCACTGACGGTTGAGACGGCGGTCCACGGTTCCGCGGGGCCTTGGAGAGGAACGCTCTTTACCGGTTTCGAAGGCGCTCTGCGCGTCCCCTTCGTCGTCCGGTGGCCCGGCAAGATCGCCGCAGGAAGCGTGAGCGATGAGATCGTCCATGCAATGGACCTCTTTCCGACCCTCGCGAAGATCGTCGGGGGGCAAGTACCAACGGATCGACCGATCGACGGAATCGATGTGAGCGAGTTTCTGCTGGATAAGACCGAAAAGTCAGGTCGCGACGGGTTCGTCGTCTACATGGGCAACGACATCTTCGGCGTGAAGTGGAAGGACTGGAAGATCCATCTGAAAGAGCAGGATGCGTGGAACACTCCCCTTCGCACCTACACGATGCCTCGGGTCTACAACCTGATTAACGATCCGTTGGAGAGGGACAACGTGATCTTTCCACACACCTGGGTATTAAAGGCGGGCCTACCACAGCTGGATGAGCACGCCGCCTCACTCAAACAGTTCCCTCCGATCCCAGTAGGAACTCCCGATCCTTACGAACCACCCAGTGGGGGTTAGCAGTCCTGCGGCTAGGGATTCCCTGTGCCCATCGCGAAGTATCGAAGCAACGTCCGCACGTCTATTGTAGCGGTCGATCCTCCACGAAGTCGCCCACTTCCTCCATCGCATCCAAGAATAGGCCCATACGTATACCTAAAAGTGTTGTCAGAAAATGGTGGCGATGGGTAGACTTGAACTACCCGCAAGCCGAGCTGGCGAGGCGCAGTGGCCAAATAGTAGCGCTCGCATGCGAGGGCCGAATCCGTCGCATACCTAATCGTGTCGATTGAAATGGTGGCGATGGGTAGACTTGAACTACCGACCTAGGGATTATGAGCCTGATCCGGACGACTAACGACAACCTCACTACTCGCTGCTTTCCGTTGGCACGACTGAGTTTTCACGGCTTGGGTCATTCCGGCGTTTTACTTCTTGTCAGGTCGTTTTAGTTGCCCAACTGACACCAGAACTGACACCGGATCAGAGGGTGCCTACCCCCCACCCCCGTCCCC
>JBDHHL010000614.1:0-4962 GCA_039589375.1 Gemmatimonadota bacterium
TTGGCGGTGACGTTGGCGACGGCCGGTGTCTCGTGCGTCATCCCGTTCGGGCCATTCGTCAGGTTCACGATGGTGCCGTCGAGCTCTTCCAGCGTCAATTCTCCCGGCCGCTCCGACCCCTTGGCCAACTCCGAGTAGCGGACCAGCGCGTCCTCCACCCGCAGCGTATCAATGCGCATTGGGAACTCGATCTCCGCGAACCCGTTGTGGTAGCGGCAGGGACGGGCTCGTCCCGTGATCCGTCACCCGGGTCAGATCGAACGAGCGTCAAGGATTCGGAAGCGCCGAAGGCTCGCCGCGGGTGGACGGGTTTGCTCCGACGCAGGGCTGACTGTCTCGCTGGTGCCTGCGTCCCGGACAGATGACCCTTGGACCGCGCTTCCAGAGAAGTCGAGCACGATCTCAGGCTCATCGATCTCGGCGGATGAGACGAAGATTCCCCTGCCGAGCAGGAGCGGTATCAGACGGAACCTCCCGCTGGCCCACGGCTGACTGGGCTAGGCCTCAGCTCTTTTCCTCGCCCGAGTCGGACTTCGCCGCCTCGATTGCTCGAGCCAAGTGCTCGCGCCGGGTTTCGAGCCGTTCGCGCTGCATCTCCAGCTCCTTCTTATCCTCTTCATCTTCGGACTTCTTGATCTGTTCTTTCAGTGCTTTGATCTGTCCGATCAGCTCGTCGTGCCTGAGCTGCAGCGCTTCCTGCGATTCGGCCTCATCGGCCTTATCGAAGACGAGTTCCTCGGGCGTCGACTCGTCCGGCTTTGGTTGCTCCACCGCCACCTCCGGGATGAATCGACTGTCCGGCGTGAAGACACGCTGGTTCATGAAGGTGGGCGAGACGATCTCCACACCGCCGCGGTGAAGGCCGTCCATCACTCGCTCGCGTAAATCCGACCGGGCGGAGATGAGTCTCTTCACGTCCTTCAGCATACCGGCGACCCGATAGGTCACTGAGTAGTCGCCCAGTTCTTCAACGTGCACGAAGGGCTCCTCGAGCTCGCACTCCTCGGCCGCTTCCAGCATCAACCGCTCGACGCGCGGTCGCGGAACGTCGTAACCGAGCGAGACCGTGGCCTCGATTAAGGTCCCCGAGCTGCGGATCGCGGTGACCGGATGCGTCACGACGTAGAGGTTCGGCAGCGTTGTCAGCTCTCGGTATCTCGGTGTGGAACAGGCCGCGGTCCGAGACTCGCCCGAAGTGTTCCCCGACCTAAATGAAATCGCCCATGCGGAAGTTCCGCATTACCCGAAGCATGAGGCCGGCCAGGGCGTTGCCGAGTAAGGTGGTGGACGAAAGCGCGATGGCGGCACTAAAGAGGATTCCAATCAGGCTGAGCAGCTGGCCACGCAGCGCCTCGCTGATCGGCAGGGCCAGGATCACGAGCAGTCCGCCAACGAAGGTGAGCCCCAGCATGATGAGCTGGTTGCGGAAGCTGCTGAACTCCGCTGGGCCTCTCGTCCGCTCCAGCAGGCGATGCACCACGAACAGCGCGATGGCTACCGCAGCCACGGCCACCGCCGTGGGAACCAGATCCAGAGCACCGCTCGCTATTTCACGCAACAGATCCATGATTGTCCTCGCGCTCTATGGTTCGACTAACCTATCCAACCTCTCCGCCGGAACTACGCGAAGATCCCGACGACCACGTCTCTATCACTCCTGCTCGAGCGGTTCATTCAAATGTGTGGCGACGCGAGCCACTTGTCTGTATGTACATATGTACATACAGACATTACCTTGTGGAGTACGTCTGGGATGACCAGAAGGCGCGCAGGAACCTGAGAAAGCACGGCGTCGCTTTCGCCGACGCCAGTACGAATGCTGAATCATGAAGAAGGAATGCGACTTCAGTAAAGGCAAGCGCGGCCCAGTGGTGAAGGACCAACCCGGAAAGACGCGTATCACGATTCGTATCGATGATGACGTCCTGGAGTGGTTTCGCAGTCGGGCGCACGCGGCAGGAGGTGGCAATTACCAGACGGCTATCAATGCAGCGCTTCGCGAATTCATAGCGTCCAACGATGAAACCTTAGAGGACACGGTCAGAGCCATAGTCCGCGAAGAATTGGCGAGATACGGCAGAAGAGGCAGGAAGCGTGAATAGACTGCGCTACCTTCGCGAGTATCCGCCTAGGCCAAGCGAAAGCCCTCGCGCCGCGCCGCAGCGCCCAACCGCTGATCGAAGGTGACGAACTCACCGGTCGGCGGCACACCCGCCCACTCGAGTCCTGCGGCTAGCTGGAGGCAGTCTGCAGCCCTCAAGGGGTGGAGCCTGAGGAGCCTCTGCGCCTGAGCACGCAACGCATCGCCGGGCTGAATCTCGTACCACGCATCCTGCACAGCGGCTAGGATCGACAGCGCGACATCTTCTTGGTTCGGGTCCAGGATCCCGTCCCGACGCAGCCGCGCGAACGACGACGCGCATTCGATGGGCGAGCCCCACCACACCACAAGATCGGGATCCTGTTGGTAGAGCTCACGTGCGCGTTCGCTCTGTGGCTGATCCAGGCAAAGAGGTACCAGGGCGGACGAATCCCAGAATCTCACCGGCCTTCCTCGCGCTCCTCGAGGAGAGCGAAGAGGCTGCGCCCCTCCGGATCGGACGGCCTGGGCTGATCCCAGAATCCCGACGGGAGATCTCGGCGCGGCGGGCGAAGCCGGCCACTGCGGATCAGCTCGTCCCGGCGGGCCGACTCCTCAGCCAGCCCTTCGATTGGCACGACCCGGGCGATCGGCCGACCGCGGTCGGTCACGATAATCTCCTCGCCGCGCCTGACCGCATCGAGGTATTGGCTCAGCTTGGCCTTGAGGCTGCTAATCGAAGCGAACTTTGTTGTCACTTTCACATGACTATAATAGTCATTGTAATGAGACTTATCAAGTCGATTACTGATCGCGGGCTCCAAGCCGCAATTCGCGCCGCGCCACGCCACCCTTCTCGGATCGCGCCGTGATCAAGACGCGAGGATTGTCGCCAGAGGCGCGCGCCACGAACTCGATCATCCGACGCGTCGCGGCGGTCCCTGAACTTCCCCGTGAGTCGCGCGTGCCGGCGAGGTGACCGATGTCGGTGCGCACTGAACCGGTCACCAGCTCGGCATCGGTCAATGCGAGGATGACGCGCACCGGCACCGCGACTTCAGCCTCTATCGCGCGCTGAGTGATATTGGTCGGCAGGTAGCCTTCGTTCTCGATAGCGCCGGTGATCTTGAACAGCCCGGAGCCCAGCGACGTGGCCTCGACATCGTTGAGGACGATCCGCGGGCCGATTTCGGCCAGCCACAGCATCCACCGCACGTACAACTCGAGCTCGCCTTTCAAGAGATGCGGCGGCGGGTTCTGTCGCGTGAACTTGCGGCGCCACCAGTCAGCGAAACCTTCGCCATCCAGTTCCTCTTCGTTCCAGCGGTGTCGTTCCGCCTCCGTGACATTGCCGTCCCCGTCGTAGTCGCGGCCGAAGCCGCCCCAGAACTCCGGAACGAAGCCCACGACCCCGAAGTCCCAGTACGACCACGAGATCAACGTACCGTAGCGGTGAACGCGCGGGTTGCTGTAGCTGGGGATGGCGCGCTGCCCCGTCGTGGTCTCGTACTTTCGCGACATCTCCAGGATGAGATTCTGGTCCGGAAGGTTGTAGTTGTCCCACGCAGTCGTCGACGGGAGGCGATAGAGGAACCCGCCGGACGTGTGGCCGTGGAACACGCCGGTGATGTTGCGATGTGCGTGAAGGAACTCGATCGTCGCGCGCGTTTCGGGCTCCGACAGCGGGAACGGGCCCGCGCCGCTCTGTTCGAACTCCAGGCCCCAGTTGCGCGGGAAGTTCCGGTTCATGTCGATGCCGCCGAGCCCGTCCTCGTTGAACAGACCGTCGCCGTCGTCATCCAAGCCCTCGCTGTACACGGCGAAGAACGTACCTTCGATCTCAGAGACGCCGCGCCGAACCATGACGCGCGGATCCGTCGGGCTCACCTTCCAGCGGCCGTTGGCGCTCTGCACCCGCATCTGGGTGATGCTGCCATCGCCGTTCAGGTCGTTGCCCGGATCCTCATCGAGCAGCCCGTCGCCGTCCTCGTCGTAAGGACGCGGGGTGCTCCGCAAGTTGTGTTCGGTCGTGAGCGCGATGTCGGCGCCGTCAGGATTGAATTTTGGACGCACGTACAGCGCTCTGGTGTCCACCAGGCGAGTGACGCGGGGATCTCTGCCGTAGTTGGAGAGGACGTGCCACGCGAAGTGCAGCGCCACCTCGGCGCCGGCCAGTTCGCCCGAATGGATGTTCCCGTCGTAGTAGTAGCCCGGCTTCTCGCCGGCCTCGCCTGTCTCCTGGTTGGTGATCTCGAGGACCAACAGAGGCGTGCCCTCGAGCGTCTCGCCGATCGAGTAGAGCCGCGTCCACTGCGGGAACTCGCGGGCCCAGCCTTCCAGGAGGGCGTAGGCATCCTCGGTCGAGTGGTAGAAATCCCACCTGGGTTGCCGTGGATCCTCGTCCTGCGCCGAGAGCGGCCCCGTCGCCAGGCCGAGAAGCGCCAGACCCCAACAGATACGACGATCGACAAGACGTCTCGTGGCCTTTGCAGCCATAGGATGGACTCCTTCCGGAGGATGGGTAGTTGGAACAGCGAGGAAAGATGCGTGTCGAGCGGCCGCGACGCGAGAAGGCGCGGTCGAACGGTTTCCAAACGCGTCGCGGCGTTTTGTCGAGCGATTCGCCGTCGTCGCCCCGTCAGCGCCCGCCTGCACGTTCCGCGTCCGCGATTCCATGTTGTCCCGCGGGCGAGGGCGAGGGCGCGGGCGCTGACGCGCGGATGACGGCGTTCGGGATCAAGGCAGAGGATCTATTCCTAGCGCTACGAACCGCCGGTGCGCGGCGATTCGTCCGTCATGCCGTTGTCGTAGTGGCCCACCAGCTTGAGCGGCTGTCCCGACTCGTCGAGGACGACCTCGATTCGGAAATAGTCGATCTCGTC
>JBDHHL010000615.1:0-2769 GCA_039589375.1 Gemmatimonadota bacterium
TTCGTAATCACGTTCCGCCGATCCCAGCGCGTACGGTGTGATCGTGGCCGAACGGCGGCGCGGTGGCTGGAGCCCGGTCAGCGTCCCTGCCGAACTCAGACGGTAGAGCGTGAACTCGCGCGGGATAGGTGACCAGGAAGACTCCTCGTTGTCGCGGCGGACCTTGCGCCAGATGTTGAAGCCCCACTCCTGGCGCTCGCCCGATCCGTAGCGTAGGGTCGAAAACGGAATGCGGAACTCGGCGTACCAGCCGGCGTCATCCCGGGAGGTAGCTACGTTCCAATCACCGTCCCAGTTGATGTTGAATCCGGTGCCGGCGCCGCGCTGCATGCGCCGACCCATGCCTCCGCCGCCCTGGCCCTCGTTGGTCACCTGCCCGTCGTACTCGATGCCGGCCGGGTTCGTACCGAATACGAATCCGTTCTGTTCGTCTTTGAACGTGTCTAAGATCAGCCGTACGGCGTCGCTGTCTTGAAGGTCATAATCGCGAATCGCTTCGCCCTGGACGACGGCACCAGGATCGGAATCGTGAAGCCAGACGCCGACGTACAGCGCTGGATGAAGCCACCGACAGGCTCCGCTTGCGCCCAGGCCGAATCGTTCAAGCTCCCATCGACGACCGGTGGCTCAGCCGCCCGGGTCACAGCGAGCGTTCTGGTGCCCGCGACCTTGGGATCCGATAGGCCGCCGCTCGTGCCGCCGCGCTCCTGGGCGCCAGCATAGGATGCCCAGACCAGGAGGAAGCAGACCGCTAGCAGTGTTGCTCGAGCTCGAGACGCCATCACGTTCTCGTGGGCCGCCGGGGCCGCTGTAGACGAAGCCGAGGATACTTGGACAGAAGTGGGGCTTACTGGCTTCGACCATTGTATTCGCTGTGACGCGCAGGCTCAAGGCTCGGGCCGATTGCCGCCGGGCGGAATCGTCCGCTGGAAATCAGGCGACGGCCGCCGCTATATTGGTGGTACTAGCCATAGTCGGTATCGGCTGAAGCCAGGGGAGGCACACCATGTCGGGCGTACCAAGATTGTCTGCTATCGCGCTCGCGATCATGGTGGGCGTGCCATCGCTGGGCTGCGGCGACGATGACGGTGGGCCGGCGATGGAGGGCCTGGCCGGCGTATATTCGGCAACCTTCGCTTACAGCGCTTCGATAGCCCCTCCATTCTCCTTGTCCGATTCGAGGTCGTGTGATGGGACGGTCACTATCGACGACGGGCCGGGCGGCGAGCTCTCCGGTCACTTCAGCATTGTGGATGATGCCTGCCTGCTGGAACCGGACGCTGGTAGTATCAGCGGCACGATTGACACAGATGGCAATGTCTCCATGGTCGGCCTGTACGCGACGGTCGTGGAGTTCGATATCTATGACTGTGGCATCGCCGACGGCAGTACGCTCATGAATGGGCAGCGCACCAGCGCCGGTTTCACGGTCGACGCGAACGCGACATTCGCCTGTTCCGTCGGCGGTCTTGACGCGGTGGATGTCTTCACGGAGTTGACCGTAGCGGCCGTCCTGCAGTAAAACCCGCAAAGGACCGGGTGTCCCCGATATCGGCTGTTCGGTGAAGACTACGTCGAGCACCAGCTTCGGATGGACTTCCCCCAGGCCTTCCGCGATGCGCGCCCTGATCTCGTCGAGATCCTTCACACGCTGCAGGCGGAAGCTAGGCGGCATAACCAGTTGGCATAGCACATAGAGATGGCGCCCGATCTTCACCATCCGCACGTAGCGGTTCTCGACCTCGACCCCACTGACCGATCTTTCGAACCGCTCCTGGACATCACCCTGCAGCTCCGCCGGCGGCGCCACCTGCAACAGCTCGGCGACATTGTCCCGCACCGTCTTCAGCGGGACCCAGACGAGGACCAGGACGAGGACGATCAGCAGCACCGAGTCGACGTACGGCACGACCGATGACCAGCGTGTCCCCCAGAGCAGGAGCGCGACTAGGAAGGCGACCCCCACGCCGGTGTTCACAGCGGTGTCCAGCGTCCAGTTCTTGACGTCGACTTCGAGGAGCGGCGACTCGACGCGCTTGGCAACCCGGTGCTGGATGATCGCGACCGCGGCACAGCCGACCGTGGCGATTACGGCGTAGAGCAGGGCCCAGCCGGCGCTGAGCGGGCGCCCTCCATGCAGCAAGGCGTCGATGGCACCGGCGAGAGAGAGAGCGCAGACGGCCAAAATGATCAGGCCTTTGATTGCGTTGAGGAACGGCTCGAAGTGTGCGTAGCCGAAATGGAAGTGCTCGTCGCCGGGTTGCTGGACGAGATCGGCAACCTTCAGCGATAGCAGTCCCATGACGAAGGAGATCAGCGAGAAGAAGCCGCTGAGCATGATCGCATCTGACCTTGCCACGATCGCGAAGCCGATCCCCAGGCCCGCCATCGCCAGGTATGCGAGCGCGGAGAGCTTGAGGGCGAGTTTCTCGTTCATGATCAATCCACGTTCTCAACGCGCGTTTTCCGGCGTCGCTTCTGGACCAGGTACACCAGTGGGATCAGCAGGAACAACAGGAGGAACTCCAAATCCAGAACAACTGCCAGCGCTGACCAACGGTGAGCTCTAGTTTGTTTGCCCGCGAGATTTCCTGGAAGCGGACGTTGAGTCCAAGGAACGTGTTCTTCAGGAAGTCGGCGTGCTGGGCGGCTTGCCTCCACAGCACGCCGCCCGATCCAGATACCAGCTTACGCTGTCAAAATGAAGGTGACCTTCATCAAGACGCGGAACTCCACGATCTTGCCATTATTGACGATGACCTCTTGTTC
>JBDHHL010000616.1:0-3707 GCA_039589375.1 Gemmatimonadota bacterium
GTGGACGGGGACAACCGGCACATCTATCAGCCGGGGCTTCTCTTTGTTCCGTTTGGCGTGTATCGCGCTCGCGATGTGGTGAAGCCGAGGTCGCGGTACGTGCCCTACGGAGTTCGCTTCGTGATGTCGGAGGTCGAGGTGATCGAGCCCGATGAGAACAGGGTGCGGTTGGGCGATGGGACGCTTCTCGACTATGACATTCTGCTCATCGCTACCGGCTCCCGCATCGTTCCGGAGGACCTGGAAGGGATGGTCGGCCCGGGTTGGCGGAAGGACATTTTCGATTTCTACACGCTTAACGGGGCGGTGGAGCTGCAGAAAGCGCTGGAGGGCTGGAAAGGCGGCCGTATGGTTCTGAACGTCGTCGACATGCCGATCAAGTGCCCGATTGCGCCGCTGGAGTTCATCTTCCTGGCAGACGAGTTCTTCACCGAGCAAGGAACGCGTGATGAGACCGAGATCGTGTTCGCAACACCATTGGAGGGTGCATTCACGCGGCCGCGGGCATCGGCGATGCTGGGTGACATGCTCGACAACAAGAACGTCAAGCTGGAGACGCTGTTCGGAGCCGGCGAAGTGGATGGAGAGAAGCGAGTGCTGTCCAGCTGGGACGAGCGGGAAATCGAGTACGATCTGCTGGTGACGATCCCTCTGCATATGGGGAGCGAGACGATAGACCGCTCGGATATGGGCGATGACATGGGCTGGGTTCCGACGAATCCGAACACGCTTCAGGCGGACAACTGGGAGAACGTGTTCGTAATCGGCGATGCCACGGATCTGCCGACGTCGAAGGCGGGATCGGTCGCTCACTTCGAGGGTGAGGTGCTGGAAGAGAACCTGCTTCGCTATATCGATGGTCGGCCGCTTTGCGACGAGTTCGACGGCCATGCCAACTGCTTCATCGAGACCGGGTTCGGCAAGGCGGTGTTGATCGACTTCAACTACGAAGTGGAGCCCCTTCCCGGAAAGTTCCCGGTCCCGGGCGTCGGCCCATTGGACCTGCTTCAGGAGAGCGAATTCAACCACTGGGGGAAGATGGCGTTCCGTTGGATCTACTGGAACATGCTGCTCAAGGGGTCGGAGATTCCCGGAATCGAGTCACGCATGTCGATGGCAGGGAAGTGGAGCTGAACATGTCGACTAGCACAACCGACGCGGGTGTCGCCGGGACAGCGAACGCGAGTGACGTGGCGGAGCAGCTGGCGAAGATAAACGAGAAGCTCGATCGGCTGAGCCTGATCGTGGACGACGTGGGCCGCCGGATGGAGAGCTTCGATGATCTCAAGGAAGACCTCGTACCCATCGCACATGGCGCCCTGAAGATCGCCTACCGGAAGCTGCACGAGTTGGAGCAGGAAGGTGCGCTCGACTTCGTGGCTGAGTCGGGTCAGGTGGCGATGAAGATAGCCACCTCCTTCACGCGAGAAGACGTGAAGCTGCTGGGGGTCAATGTAGTGGCTCGACGTGGCTGACCGGGCGGCTGCCGCTCTGCAGGAAACCGACGCGGAGTCCAGTAAGATGGGCCTGTTCAAGGCCATGCGAGATCCAGAGGTCCGTAGGGGCATGACGTTGCTGTTGGCGGTGCTGCGGGAATTGGGCAGCGGCGGCAAGAACGGCAAGGATAAGGAAGGGTCAGGCCCATTGGCAGCAGAGTAATCCACAGACGAATGCAATCGAATTACGCAGGGTGAGAATCGGACAGGAGGATACCAATGAGCACCACGACGTTTGCTGGAATCGAAGTCGAAGTCAACGATGACGGGTTCCTGTTGAACCCGGATCAGTGGACACCGGAGATCGCCGCCGAGATCGCGCGTGACGCCGGCATCGACCCGCTTACGGAGCAGCACTGGGAAGTCATCGATTTTTGTCGGCGCGATGCGGCCGAGAAAGGCGAGCCACCTGGAGTCCGTCGCATCACGAAGCGAACGGGTGTCTCGATGAAGGAAATCTACAAGCTCTTTCCGAAGGGTCCCGGCATTTTGGTGTCCAAGGTCTCCGGGTTGTCCAAGCCGAAGAGCTGTATCTAGGCGGAGACGGTAATCGACGATCCATAACGACGACTGGAGTTCGGCCGGACTAGTTAGGTGGGCGGCCGATCTCCCCTGTGGGAAGGACGAAAAGAAATGGCTGAGAACGGAAACGGACAGAATAGGAAGATCGCCATCATCTGCTCGAAGGGCAGCCTGGACATGGCCTACCCGGGTCTGGTGCTGGCGAACGCGGCCCGCATGATGGGGATCGACGCGGTACTGTTCTTCACCTTCTGGGGTCTCGATATCATCAGCGAGAAGCGGGTGGACAAGCTGCACGCCGGTATCGTCGGCAATCCGGCGACGCACATGCCGGCTATGGTCGCTGGACTTCCAGGGATGGAAAGTTTGGCCACCAAGATGATGAAGAAGAAGATCGATGAGATGGAGATTCCGCCGGTGCGCGAGATGTTGGAGATTCTCGATGATGCGGGCGCAGAGATGTACGGCTGCCAGATGGCCATGGAGATGATGGATCTGGACAAAGAGGATCTGGTGCCGCAGGTCAAGGATGTCATCACGGCCATGGACTTCTTCGAGAAATCCGAGGGCGCCCAGACGATCTTCATCTGAGCGATCGCTGGAGGCGGTCAGCCGCAAAGCGGTGATAGCCGGCGCGCGGGTCGTCCACGGCCCGTGCGCGTCACCGGGGGCTGGCTACTGTCGGAGCCGGCATCGCGCACGTCTTCCCTCGTGCTTGCCAGGCGGGTTCCGGAACGAGGGCTGACGGGGCGCACTGGTGCGAGGGGCGCTGGCTGGATATACTTGGGCGCCCGCGTGGTTCCGTCGCAACCGAGTCAGCAACGAAGGCAGGCACTTCTCAGGCCCGCCGGCTGTTCAAGAGTGGGCGTTCCCTTACAGCAGGAAGTCTTAAGATAAGACTACCCGGCGGCGGCTGGGTGTGTGAAGCGATTAGAGACAGTGCCGATCAGGAACATTGCCATCATTGCGCACGTCGACCACGGCAAGACGACGTTGGTCGATAAGATGTTACGCCAGGCCGGGGTATTCCGCTCAAACCAGCAGGTGGAAGATCGGGTGATGGACTCGAACCCGCTGGAGCGCGAGCGCGGCATCACCATCCTATCCAAGAACACGGCTGTTCGCTGGGGCGACGTGAAGGTCAACATAGTCGACACGCCCGGCCACGCCGATTTCGGGGGGGAGGTGGAGCGTATCCTGCGGATGGTCGACGGCGTGCTGCTCCTGGTGGATGCGGCGGAGGGCCCGATGCCGCAAACGCGGTTCGTGACGCGCAAAGCGCTTTCGCTTGGCCTCCACCCGATCGTCGTGATCAACAAGGTAGACCGAGCCGATGCGCGTCCTCTAGAGGTCCACGACGCGGTGCTCGACCTATTCATCGAGTTGGAGGCGAGCGAATCGCAGCTGGACGCGCCATTCCTCTACGCTTCGGCGCGCGACGGATGGGCCTCCATCGATGAGGCGAAGCGGGGCGGAGACCTACGACCGCTGTTCGACTCCGTCCTCGAGCACGTTCCAGCGCCAGCCTGCCAGGCCGGCGGGGCATTCCAGATGCTCGTCTCGACCCTCGACTATTCCAGCTACTTGGGACGGATCGGCATCGGCCGGATCGAGCGCGGCGTCGTCAAAGCAGGCGGTTCGGTGGCGCTGCTGCCGCCGGGGGCGCCGGGGGTTGTGCCGGACGGCGAG
>JBDHHL010000617.1:0-2274 GCA_039589375.1 Gemmatimonadota bacterium
CCGCACCGCCGAAAGCGAAGAAGAGCAGCAGCGATGCCGCCCCTAGGCGCTCGACCGACGGCCACGAACCGTCGACGAGCAAGTGCTCCCCTTCGATCTGAGGTAAGCCGACCAGAACCAGCAGCAGGAGCGGCGCGAGCTTGATGACCGTCAACGCGAACACGAAGCGCGCGCCGTGACGCACGCCGCTGATGTTGATGGCTGCGAGCCCACCAAATATGACGAGCATGAACGCAACCCGCGTCGCGCGTCCGCCTAGCCCCGGTACGGCCAAGGCCAGAGATTCGTACAACACGTTGGCGATCGCGGCATCAGACATGACCGCGTACGCGAACCACAGCAGCGTTGAAGTAAGGAAACCCGCGAAGGGACCGAACGCCGCCTCGACGTAGGCGTATGCTCCGCCGCTGGTCGTGACCCGGCTGCCGATCTCGGCGAAGCACAGGAACACGAGCCCGATGGCCACTGCGCAGACCAGATAGGCCAGGAACGAGGCGGTACCGATCTCGGCGAAGACGAGCGCGGGGAGCACAAAGATGCCGGCCCCAACCACCAGATTGATGATGTTGGCAGCCAGATCCCGCGTCCCGATCGCTCGGATCAGCTCGGGGTCGGTTCCACTGTCAGACGTGGGCGATCCCGCCCCGCCCACACTCACGCATATGCACCAAGAGTCGTCACGTTCTCAAGGTGATGATTGTAAACGCTTACGAGTTTCGGTTCTGACATTGCAGCTGATGGTCAGAGTGGTACCGTCATCTGTAAAGTGCATTCCCTGTACTCGAAAGGCCGCCGACGCGCACATTATGTGTGGTAGGTACCTGCCATGCAAGTTGGGACTGCGGGATTCGAACTTGCGATGCACGGATCGACGCCCTGGTAGGCGAGCACGATGCTGCTATCCTTGGCCCGGTAGGCGGTCCAGCCTCACCTCCGACCGAGAATTGCTATTCGCAACGAACGAAGTGTAGGCCACCCAGTTTCCGTCCGGACTGACCTGGGGATTCTCCACGCGCCTCACGGCGAAAAGGTCTTCGATCTCGAGGGTACGAGGTGACTGTGCGAATAGGGGGGTGGCTAAAGAAACCGCCAGCACCACTAGTGTGAAAGGCTGGTAGCGCATTCTTCTGCTCCCGCTTGGCGGCTGGGGCGATATGAGGCTGTCGGCAGCGTACAATGCCAAGGTCGTGGTGTCCACCTTCCGCTGAATGAGCACGGCCCCGTTGCCGTCCACCGTCTTCACCCACATTCTCCTCATGAAGCAAGCTCTCCAGCCAGCGACGATGCTGGCGACGCCAGGGACTCCCCTGTCGGCAGACGGACCCTCGTCGTCGGTGACCGCCGTCATCGTCTCGCATCTAGACAACGCAGCGAGGATCGCCCAGTTTACCTGCCACCATGCTCATCTTCGCCGTGATCATGACCCTCTGGTCCGTGCCAGCGTCTCAACAACCGGATTCCCTAGTCCTCGTCGATGTTGCGCGCTCGACGGCCGACGACTGGTTCGTGGTCAGCGACGGCGTCATGGGTGGCGTCTTCTCCAGTAGCATGGAGGTCACCTCGGGCGGCACCGGCGTGTTCGCCGGCCGTCTGTCCCTCGAGAACAACGGTGGATTCGCTTCGGTCCGCACTGCCCCGGCATCGGGCGATCTCTCAGCCTTCGCCAGCATTCCCGCCTCTGCAGCTATGGTCAGAACCTCGTCCCAACAGCCATAGATCGTAGCGCGGGATGCGCAAAAGGACGGCCGATGGCACGGAAGCTCCCGGGTCCCCACGATCCGGATGAGATGCAGCGTTTCCTAGCGACCTTCATGTACGAGGACGAGGCGTTCCTCGTGGATGAGGTTATCGAGGTCGATGTGGAACGGCGTGAGATCAAAGCTCGGCTGGACACGGCGCGGTCCCTGCCCTACGCGAGACTCCAGCGGGTGAGTTCCAGTCACCCCGCCCATGTTGCCGGCGGAGACATAATCATGGCTACGGCCAGTCTGGGGTGCCTGCACGCCTGGTTCTTCTACGGCTGTCGCTGGGATGAGGGTTGGACGGCCTTCGGGAACCGGATCCACCACGCCGACTTCAGGGCCTTGGCGAGGATCGGCCCCCCGCTGCAGTTGCGATCGCGCGAAACTCGGTCCCGGGCCGGTTCGCGCCGGCTAGTCCTTCGCTACGAATTCGAGTTTCGACAAGCAGACACGGTCGTGTATTACGGAGATCAAACGGCGATGTTCGTCAAGGATCTCCGGCCTTAAGTTTCCTTTTCTCCTTCATATTCAA
>JBDHHL010000618.1:0-2273 GCA_039589375.1 Gemmatimonadota bacterium
CGACGCCGAGATCAACCGTATCCTGGACATGGGAGTGGAACTGCGACTCAACGCTGCCGTGGGAACCGAGATTCCCCTCGATCAACTCCGCAAGGACTACAACGCGGTGTTCATCGCCATCGGTGCGCACACGGGGATCCAGTTGAGGATCGAGGGCGAGGACTCACCCAATGTCCTCACAGGTACAGATTTTCTGCACCGCGCCAATCTCGGCGAACGAATCGAGGTCGGCGACAAGGTCCTCGTGATCGGTGGTGGCGATACGGCCGTTGATGCCGCCCGCGTCTCACGTCGCCTGGGCGCCGATGTCACGATCGTCTATCGGCGGACCCGCACGGAGATGCCCGCCATCGACGAGGAGATCGAAGCCGCCGATCAAGAAGGAATCAAGATTCACTACTTGGCTGCACCGGTGGAAATCTACGCGCAGAATGGAACGGCAACCGGCATGAAATGCCAGCGGATGGAACTCGGCGAGCCCGATTCCTCCGGCCGGCGTCGACCCGTTCCCATAGAGGGCGATACTTTCGACCTCGACTTCACCTGTCTCATCGCCGCCGTCAGCCAGGCTCCCGACTTCTCCGGATTCGACTCTCTCATCGAAGGAAGGGACTGGATCAAGGTCGATGAGAAGTTCAAGACCAAGGTCGACGGCGTCTACTCGGGCGGCGACAACACGAATCTCGGCATCGTGATTGACGCGATCGCCCACGGCCGTATAGCCGCTTCCGCGATTCACGAACTCATCACGAACGAGCCGTACCCGTCTCCGGACTTCAAGCTCGATATGGTTCGAGCTGACCAGATGCAGCTCGGTTATTACAAGGAGAGTCGGCAAGTCCCCCGTAAAGAGCTGTCCGTGGACGAACGACTGAAGGATATGGTTGCAGAGATCACCAGCACCTACTCCAACGAAGACGCGATCACGGAAGCGAAGAGGTGTATGAGCTGCGGTGTCTGCTTTGATTGCGGTACCTGTTGGAGTTACTGCCAGGACAATGCGATCATCAAGCCGCTTATCAAGTCCGAGCCGTATAAGTTCAAGTTAGAATTCTGCACGGGCTGCAAGAAGTGCTCTGAGGTTTGTCCGTGTAGTTACATTGAGATGTCCTAACTCACTCAATGAACACGAACCCTTGACTCACAACTGAATTCCGAGGAACTCTAAATGGCGTTGTTCGAACATGGAAATGTCAAGATCGAGGTTGATGAAGACGGTTTTATGGAGGAGCCGGATCTCTGGAACGAAGAGGTCGCGCTCGCCCTGGCCACCACCGAGGGCGTAGACGAGCTGACAGACGAGCATTGGAAGGTCGTCAAATACCTGCGTGACTACTATGCGGAGTTTCAAATTGCCCCGATGATTCGAAAGCTCTGCAAAGAGACCGGCTTTCCGCTCAAGAAGATCTATGAGCTGTTTCCTTCGGGGCCGGCCAAGGGCGCCTGCAAGGTTGCGGGACTGGCCAAACCGACCGGTTGCGTGTAGGAACCGTATCCCGGCTGAGGACCTCGGCCCGGGGGGACCTCCGTTGTCGCGGCCCGGGTGGAGGCCCGTCGCCGACTGCGGCCAGCGAAACCAGCGCTTGACTGGAATAAAGTGGGCATTCCTAACGTCCGGCAGAACAGACTTTGCAGAGATAATGAGAAGCATCGTCGTTTCGGTAGAAGACCCGAGTCGTTAGGGTACGGTGGAACATGGAGTTGGCAGCTTTTCTGGAACGGAACCGCGGGGTCATTCTCGCCAAGTGGTTCGAGCGTGTAGTAAGGACCTATCCCCGAGCCACCTCCGAGTTCCTCGCCAGGAAACAAGACCAATTCGGGAATCCCGTCGGGCGGGCGATTCAGCAGAGCCTGGAGCCAATCTACGACCAACTCCTCGGCGCCATGGACCCTGAGGCACTTCTCCATAGCCTCGACGGGATCATCCGGATTCGGTCCGTCCAGGAGTTCACCCCCTCCCAGGCCGTTGCCTTCGCATTCGAGCTCAAGGCCGTGATCCGCGAAGTGCTGGACGGCCAGGCCCGAGAGCTCCAGAGGTGGGAGGCCTGGGCAGATCTGGAAGATCGAATCGACCGGGTGGCTCTGCTCTCCTTCGAGAAATACACGGAATGCCGCGAAAAGCTTCACGAGGCCCGCAACAACGAGCTCAAGAGCCGAACATCGAGACTCCTGAGAAGAGCGAACCTAAACCCCGCTGTCTCACAGCGTAACATGGAACCTGTTGACGATGACGTCTGACCCGTGCATCGCGCAGAGAGGTGTTAGGAGATGAA
>JBDHHL010000619.1:0-2767 GCA_039589375.1 Gemmatimonadota bacterium
GATGTAGAAGCCCAGGCCGATGACAAAGAGGGCGTAGCCGAGGAAGAGCATTATTGCCTCCGCAGAAGGGACGGCAGGGCTAGTCGCTGAAGAAGTGGCGCTCAAGATGATGCGCGCGGATCAGCGCGGCAACGGTGTTGCTACTGCTCCGTGTCGTGCTTCTCCAGCAGCGCCTGGAAGCGCGGGTGGTCGCGGAGGCTGATGCCTACCGTGATTCGTCGCTGACCAGTTGTGCAAGGAGCCGTCGTGCTGACTCTACGCGAGGTTGAAGCTCGGGGTTGGCATCGCGCCAGAACTCGATGGACTCGGCAAGGCTCCGTGCCGCCAGCCACCGTGTCGCCGACCTCTTCCTTGCCTTACTGAGTGGCCTCCATCCTGGTTAGTATCATATCGACCACGTTCCTCTGCCACTGCCCGTGAAGAGGTCGTTCAGAACTGCCGCATGAAATTGATACTGCGGTGAACGATTTGGTATCTGTGATGTAACCAGTGAATCCTCTGCGCCGCTCAGCTGTTCCGGCCCTGACGAGCCTCCGAGTCCACTTTCGGTCGCTCGAGCAGGCGCTCAGTGAACTCCACGCGCTCGTTGAGCTCGAGGTAGCCGTCACGCAGGACCTGGACTTCATCGCGCAGCGCCTTCACGGTATCGGTCAGTCGCTCGACATCCGCCTGCGATAAGAACTGCGCCGCTGAGCCCCAGGAAGACGAACACCGGCGCGATCATTTCCAATGCTGCCGGATCCATACGGCGCTGCTCCCTCCGCTAACTGTTAAGGGGCCACCCAACGCCCCAATCGTCCCTACGGATCAGTCTGTTCGCGTGTGTCGGAACAGTCCGCTGTCTAAGATGTATTCCAGTTAGCTCGTGTATCAAGGCGCAAGTTCGGAGCACTCTTGCGATCTTGCTGTTGCAGGGGGGCGTATCCACCCCTACCCTACTCGTGCTTCGCCAGCAGCGCCTGGAAGCGCGGGTGTGAGCGGAGATCGTCCCACGCAAGAGATTGGCACAGGACCCTGGCGGCCAGCAGCGCTTGGATGGCCCCGCGTGGCCGTGTCAAGCCTATCGTCGTACGAACCTCTGCACCCGCTTGCCCGTGTTCACCTCCGTGACGTAGAGATTCCACTCCGAGTCCACAGCTGCGCTGTGCGCCCAGTTGAACTGGCCCGCAAAGCGCCCGCCGCGGCCGAACGCGCCCACGACTTCCAGTGTCTCACGCTCGAGAATCCACACCTTCATGTTCGTGCCGTCCGGGATGAACATCCACGTCTGCTCGGCATCGGGCGATAGCTCCAGGTCCCACACCGATCCCATCGCCAGCGTGCGAGGCGCGAGGAACGCCTCGCGCACGAACGCGCCGTCCTTCCGGAAGACCTGGATGCGATTGTTGACCCGGTCGGCCGCGTAGACGAGTCCGTCGTCGGCGATGCGAACGGCGTGCATCGGGCTTCTGAATGAGCGAACTGGCTCACCCTCTGGATCGTACGGAGGCAGGGGACCGTCGTCCGGCCGCTCTCCGTACGCGCCCCAGTGGCGGCTGTATGCCCCCGTCTCGGCGTCGAACACGACGATGCGCCGGTTTCGGTACCCGTCCGCGATGTACAGCTCGTTCGTTTCGGGATCCACCGCCATGTCGGCGGGGGAGCCGAGATGCTCGGTCTCGTTGCTGCCCTCGCTCACCTCCCACTCGCCGATCGTGAGAAGGCGGTTCCCACTACGGTCGAACTTGATGACCACCTGGTCCAACCGCCCGCTACTCCCGAGCCATACGTTGCCCAGGTGATCGACGAAGATCCCGTGCTCGCTCTGCGGCCAACGTTCACCCCCGATCCACGTCCGGACAGGGCTACCCTCGGCGCCGGTCTCGACGGAATCGGGGCCGCCCCAAGCCTGCACCACGTTGCCCTCTCGATCGAACTCGATTATCGACGGGGCGGGTACACAACACTCCGACGGTGGGTCCTGAATGGTCCCCGCTTCATGGTCGGTGAGCGTGAGCGCCCGGTGCACGATCCAGACGTGGTCCCGGGAGTCCACCGCCACGCCGGAGATCTGACCGAGGATCCACTTGTCGGGAAGTGGTTTGGGCCAAGTCGGGTCCACCTCATAAACCGGGACGCCGGAGTCGGTGAGTACACCGCCTTGCGCTACGACGAAGGTGGCGGCAGCGACAATCACGACCACGCTCCACAGAATG
Organism: Gemmatimonadota bacterium; assembly: GCA_039589375.1. Taxonomy (GTDB): domain Bacteria; phylum Gemmatimonadota; class Gemmatimonadetes; order Palauibacterales; family KS3-K002; genus JASFMO01. The sequence continues at coordinate 2,196 of JBDHHL010000619.1, forward strand.
CGCTTGCCCATGTCCAACCTCCTAGCGTTCGCCCAGCACTGGAAAAGCGGGTGACTTTGTTAGTTGGGAAAGTTCATGCGGCGCAGCAGGTCCTGGAAGCGTGGGTCCGACCTAAGTCCCGCATACAATGGATGCCCGTTAACCCACGGGAGGCGCGGCTCTCGCGTCTCGTAGGCGCGCTCGAGCACCGCCAGCGCCTCGTCGAACTGGCCTAGGTGGGCGAGGAAAGCGCTGCCGCCGGCGTTCAAACCGGGGACGAAGAGGCTAGTCGCTTGGAGTGCCCTCACCGCCGCCGGCATCTCTGCCGGGTCAGACAGCGCGGCGAGATAGGCGCGATAGGCCACCGGGTCGGTACCGGTTAACTCCGCGAAGCGGTCGAACTGGCTAGCGGCAGCGGCGTAGTCGCCTTTCAGAACATAGGCGAAAGCGAGCCATTTTACCGCCAGCTCCTGGTCCGGGAGAATCTCCAACGCGCGCTCGGCCGTCGGGATCGCGTCATCGAGGCGATCACTGCTCGTCAACACGGTCCCCAGAACGAGGTTGGGCGCAAAGGACAGTGGGTCTAGCTCAAC
>JBDHHL010000620.1:0-2244 GCA_039589375.1 Gemmatimonadota bacterium
GTGTCTTGACCTCCACGATCACCAGCGTGCGGCCGTCCGGATCGACGGCGACCAGGTCCGCCTCGTCGCGACCGATCGTGAGCTTGCGATGCAGAATCCGGAAGCCCCGCCGGGCCAGCCATCGCGCCGCGAGACGCTCACCGCGGTCGCCGAGCGCGCGGCCCGGGGCGCCACCCCGCGACGCGCACAGCAGGCGACGCAGCCACCTCATGTGCCGTAACGGTCCATCGCGATCTGGTACAAGCGCTCCGCCATGTCTTCCAGCTCGTCGTAGACGCCGCGCTCCAGCAGCGAGTTGACGTAGCGGAACCACTCCGTGTTGGCGCGGCGGGCGCGAATGGTGTTGCGAAGCCCAAGCTGCACTGCGGGCTCGTAGATGCTGCGGGCGCCGGGACGCTGCACCTCGACCACGTGCAGCCACAGCATGGCCGGGCCCAGCGCAAACGGCTCGCTGGTATCGCCCTGCTCCAGGCCTTCGAGCGCCTGTTTCATGAGAGCGTTGACCTCGATATCGGTGATGCCGCCGGGGCCCATCTCAAAGGTCTCCCACACCCCGCCGTCGGCATACCCCAGCTCCTCGGCGATCTCGGTGAAAGAAGCGCCGGCGGCCAGCCGCGCGTTCACGGTATCGACGAGGGCGGCCTGCGTGACCGGGTTGAGGCGGATGCGGGCCAGGGTCACCGTCGCCAGCGGGTTGAACTCCGCATAGCGGCGCTTGTACTCGCGCTCGATGTCGCGCCACGACACAATCACCCGCGGCTGGATCTTGCTTTGCTGGAGCTGGTGGATCAGCACAATATCCTTCTGGCCCCCGAGGTACTCGTCGAGGTTCTCGCCTTCCTTCTGTCGCCGCTGCTCGGCGCCGGAGCGGGTCCCCCCGCCGCGGCGGATCTCCTCGTCGTACATCATGCGGAGCCAGGCGAAGAGCCCCATCTGCTGTTCGGAGCTCAGGGACGCCTCGGCCTCGGCCAGCAGCAGCTCGTTGGTCACCACGTCCTGGAGCCAGTCGTTGATGATCGCCCGGAAGACCTGCTGGCGCTCCACGCCGCTGGTGTCCTCGGCGGCCCTCAGCAGCCGGTCCTCGATCGGCTGCAGGAAGTCGTCAGCGAAGACGGGTCGCCCGTTTACGTGGCCCACGAGGCTGTCCACGATGACGGTCTCGCCGGGCTCGGTCGGGCGCAGGATCGCGCGATCCGAGAACTCATCGGGCTCGACGAAGTCATACGGATCGATGCCGCCCGCATCGCCGAGGGCCGTGGCCACGACCGGCTGCACCGTCTCGGTTGCGCCCGCAACCTCCGTAGGCGCCACGGCACCTTCGGCGGCTGCCGGCTGCGCGAACTCGGCGATGGTCACCGTGCGGGCGTCACCGCTTTTCGAGTGGGCGCAGCCCGCGGCCGCGACCGCCGCGATCACGACGCCGATCGACCACCCCGCTCGGATTGACGCCCTGAACGGCCGCATCTGTTGCGCCTGCGCCTCGCAAGCTGTCTCGATTGTACCGCGTCGGCAGCGTATACTGCGTTTCTGCAATAGTTTTCACCCCACGCAGGACAACCGATGACCGCCGAAGAGCCCAAAATACAAATCGACAGTGACTGGAAAGCTGAAGCCCAGGCGGAGAAAGACCGCTTGGCCGAGAAAGAGCAGGCCCAAGCCGAGCGCGAGCCGGACCACCGGCCGGGCGAGTTGCCCCAGCCCGATTTCCGGGCGCTGGTCGGCACGCTCGCGTCGCAGGCCATCATGGGTCTCGGGGCCGTAGGCGACCCAAAGACCGGTCGGGTCGTCATCGACCTCGTCACCTCCCGCTTCTCCATCGACCTGCTCGGCGTCCTGGAGGAGAAGACCAAGGGCAACATCAGTGAAGAGGAAGCCAAGGAGCTCACGCAGACGCTGGCCGAGCTTCGCGCGAGGTTCGTGCAGATCTCGAATCTCGTGGCCCAGCAGAGCGTGGCGGGGGCCGAGGGCGAAGCGCCCCAGGGGTTGAAGCCGCCGGCCGGAAGCTAGAAGGCACCGTCCACAAGTATCTGCTACGCTGTCGTTTCTGAGCCCCGTTCCGGGGCCCGGCACCGTATCGGAACAAAGTCGTGTCCAACAGCAAACCGGGGTTCGTCGACCGTCATTACCTTCTGCTCCGCCGCCTGCACTCGCTGTCCGGGGTCTTCCCCATCGGCGTGTTTCTGTTCCCGCACCTGATCACGAACTCCACGATCATGTGGGGGCGATGGCTGACCACGGCCCACT
>JBDHHL010000621.1:0-2212 GCA_039589375.1 Gemmatimonadota bacterium
GTGGCGAGCTCGCCATCGAGGAGCGGCTGCATCAGGAAGAAGCCCGGCCAGACCACGACTCGAATCGGAATCCGGCGTTCGGCAAAGCCGCGGTCGAAGTCCATCAGCTCGTCTGCCAGCGTGAAGCCGTTCTGTGCCGTGGTGATCCCGCGGCGCACGTATTGGTGCGCTGCATGCTCGATCGCGGCCAGGCGATCCTCGTCGGAGCGAGCGGGCAGGTTCGCGAGCATGGCGAACACAGCCGTCTCCTCAAGCACCCCGTCGGGCTCGCCGTCCGCGCTGCGGCGGATGACGCCGCCGGTCGGCGCCTCGCTGTTCCGATCGATTCGCGCCCGCTCGAGCGCAGCGCTGTTGGCGGCGAGCAGATGGCCGGAGATGTGGCGGGCGACCACGGGTCGCTCGACCGACACGAGGTCCAGGTCCTGGCGCGTCGGGTGCCGCCCCTCGGCCAGCAACGTGTCGTCGTAGCCCATGCCGACGACCCACTCCGCCGACTCCACCTCCGCCCGTTCTCGGAGGCGCTCGACCAGATCGGTCATCGTCTTCACGTCGCCGATCGGCGGGGAGTTCAGGTTCGCGTTGTGGAGCGCGAGCTGACCGACCATGGCCACGTGGCTGTGTGCGTCCACGAAGCCCGGAATCACGGTCGATCCAGCGAGGTCGACTTCGCGAACGTCGCCTTCGACCGCGTCTCGGAGGTCGGCCGAAGAACCCACACCTGCGATCCGATCGCCCCGCACCGCGACCGCTTCGGCCACCGAGCTCTCGTCGTCCAGGGTCAGGACGGTGCCATTCACGTAGAGGGTGTCGGCCTGCATCGCTCCTCGATTCTAGCGCGTGGCCGTCCGGTCAGACGCGTCGCCCCGAGGAGCGGGGCGTGCCGCTTCGCTTCGCCCTGAACGGCGCAGCGCCCTGCCCGGCCTTCGGCGGGCGGGACCCAGCGCCCTTGACGCGGATCTCCTCGGCAGCGGATGTCACTCGTGAGCTGCGGCGGAGTTCGCCTGGCGCTCACTGCCCCCGCGCCACGGCCCTGACGAAGTCGATGATGGCTCTGGCGACGAGCTCCGGCTGTTCGGGTAGCAGAGCGTGTCCTGCGTCGGGGATGTCCACCCGTCTGACGCGCTCGCCCAGCTCCCGCTCGAGCAGATCGGCGTTCGCGGCAGGCGCGATTCGGTCCCGCACTGCCTGCAGCAACAGCACGGGTGCGTGACCCGCCCGCCACCAGCGATCGACCGGTGTCGCCCTCGTCGCCGAGCTCTGAAGCCGTGCGGTGAGCGGATACCAGCCGCGCTTCCAGTGGTCCGGAACCGGGTTGCCATCCGCGAAGAAGGCGTAGCGGATGTCGGGCAGGCGATCGTCGACGGACCTCCACGTGCTGAAGCAGCGGATCAGCGCGCGCTGCGCGGCTGGCGGCATCTCGGCCTTGCCGCCCGCCGCGACGAGAGAGACGCTCGCCACGAGCTCGCCGTGCTCGGTCGCGACCATGCGTGCTAGGCGGTTGCCGAAGGCGTGACCGACCACGTGCGCGGGACGCTGTGCGTCGACCCCGGCGGCGTTCATCGCCGCAGCCACGTCCGCCGCCAGATCCTCCATGCGGACCTCGGCGAGGTAGTCGAACCAGTGGCTGCCGTCTATCCCGGGCGGTTGCACGAGCACGGAGCGCAGCCCGGCAGCAGCGAGGTCATCCGACAGCCGGTTGAAGTCGCTGACCGAGCGCCCCGCGCTGGGCAGCAACACCACCGTCGCCCTGCTCTCTCGGCCTTCGGGCTCGACCTCGTACCAGGTCACACCGAGCCCGTCGCGATCGGTCGTGTGGCGCGCACCTTCGACCGGGATGGCTGGGTCAGAGATCCAGCGGACCAGGAGGACGACGGAGACCGTCAGCAGCAGCAGCGCGGCGAACAGCCAGCGTACCCAGGTCACGCCGTCCTCCTTCGCTCGACGGCTCGTCGGCTTCTCGGCATCGTGCGCTCTTCCGCTTCTGGTTGTTTCGGAACAAGCGTGGCGAGGGCAGCAGCGTGCGCCCTTCCTCGGGCAGAAGATCGCGCGTTCGTCGGACGCTCTCGATGAAGCTGACGCACGCGCGCGCGGCGAGTGCCCGGCTCAGCGGAGCGTGCCGAGCAGCGCGACGGCGGCGGCGCGGGCCTTCGCGTGGCGCGCCTCGCCCAGGCCCTGCAGCCCCATCGAGACGTTCTGCTCGGCCAGGCAGGTC
>JBDHHL010000622.1:0-2557 GCA_039589375.1 Gemmatimonadota bacterium
GTTCGGCGGCCTGGGATGTCCGAACGGGTGCGACTTCTGCTGCACCTCGGCGTTCTTCAAGCGCAAGCACATCCGCCTGCTTCCTACGGGGGCCGACCTCTACCAGGTGATCGAGCGCTACCTCGAGGTCGATCCCCAGCTCACCATCCTGATCCTGGACGAGGATTTTCTGCTCAACCGTCGCCGAGCGATGGAGTTTCGGGAAGCAGTGCTCCGGGGCGGAAAGCCACTCTCCATCTTTGTTTTTGCCAGCGTCCGGGCCTTGAGCCAGTACACGGTAACCGAGATTCTGGAGATGGGGATCGATGGGGTGTGGATCGGTTACGAGGGAACGCGGTCAGGCTATGCGAAACAGTCGGGCCGGCCGGTCGAAGAGATCTTCCGCGAGTACCGCGAGCACGGAATCACCATCTTGGCCTCCATGACGAGATCATCGAAGAGGAACTCTCGGGCCTCCTCGCGTTGCGGCCGGTGCTCGCACAGTTCTTGATCTACGGCCCGTGTCCCGGCACTCCATTCTACGACCGAGTCGTCCGGGAAGGGAAACTGCTTCCAGAGGTGGCCGAGGATCCCGAGCTATTCTATCGCCGGGGGAGTGCGTTCCACGCGATGGTCAGCCATCCATCGATGACGTCCGACCAGATCGAGGCTGCCCAGCAGTCTTGCTACCGGGAAGATTTCCGGAGGTTGGGGCCGGTGCTGCACCGTTCGGTGGAGCGATGGCTCGAGGGATACCTCAAGCTGCGGGAGTCGCCGAGCGCGTTTCTCCGCGCCAAGGCGGAGCTGATCGCGGCCGACCTCAGGAGAGCCTATCCCCTGTTCTTGGTGGGTAGGCTGTTCGGCCCGACAGCGCAGGTACGGCATTGGATTAGCGGGCTCCAACAGCGGATCCACGTGGCGCTGGGAAGTCCCACCTGGAAGGAGCGTCTCCAGTCCGTTGCGGCTGTAGGCTTGGCTCTCTGGACAGGACTTACGCTTCGATTGGGTCTCTTCCAGCACCCGCCGCTGGTAAGGCATACGTTCAGGATGTCGGATGCGAGTCCCGGGCGGGCTTGGGGGCGCTTGCGCCGTGAGGATCCCGCTGGGCACTCGATCCAGGTGGAGCGCCGACCCGCCTCCACGGTGTGGCTGCTCCTGGAAGGACGGCTCACGGCCGCGTCAGCCGGACGGTTTGTCGCGGATCTCCAAGCTGTCCTGGAACGTCGCAAGGATCGAGTGGTGCTGGACCTGGCCCGCCTGGCGGGCCTGGAGGACGGCGCGGTGGGTGAGGTGGTAGCGGGGCTAGCAGGCCATCGCGATCGGATCCGCCTCATTCTCCCCCGCGTGGGAGAGTTCGCGGCACTGGCAGCGATCTTCCGGCTCTACCAGTAAGCTTTCGACGTTCTGAGGTGGTCTCTTGACTGGGAGGTCGCCACGCAGGCTCACGGCGCGCTCCCGGAGACTGCATTTTGTGTCTGTATGTCCGCGGGTGAACGGAAGCATCGAGTTCTGGTGCCGCCGCAACGAGAGAGCACCAGGCGGCTCGCACGTCGGAGGCGCTGGCTTCGCGCGCTCGTGGTCGTTCTTCTGGTGGCCGCTGCGGTCGTGTTGCTCCTCTCGTGAACGCTCCGCGTTGAAGATCCTCGGCATCTGGTCCGCGGGCGGGGCTCCGGAGAGGATGCCCACCGGTACGAATTCAGGTTGCGGTCTAATGTGGTCCAGGAATCCTAGCGGCGCCGGGCGGTGCTCCCGGACTGGCGTTCTGGCTCTGTGGCCACAGGTTCGTCCTCGGTCTCACGACCTGCTCGAAGGGCTTGAGGAACTCGTTAGGCTCACGTCCCCGGCGCCAGAATCGCTGCCGGTGCTACCACCGTAACGCCGCTCTCTCCGCGTTCCAGCCTGCCCACGTAGGTACGGTGCACCGGGGTTTGTGCGCGAGAGATTCTTGAGAGCTGATCCACTGCTAGCTGCATGGTAGGAAGTACTTCAGCGGCTTCCCATTGGGGCTCCTTGGAATGATCTGCCTGCACTCGATGCTGCTGCGCCCGCTGTTGCCATCCGTCGAAGCATCCGTGTGTCACTGGTCATTGGTCGCTCGGTCTTCACGTTCGGTCGCCCTGGGGGCTAAACTTCGGACCACAACTGGACGTCACATCGCCAATCCGAATGAGAGGAGGCGTATATGAACTCGCAAGGATCTCACGAGGGCGGCCTCCACCGGTTGCTGCCGCCAAACATCCCGACCCCCCGAACCGCCGGCATCGTGGCGCTGGTAGTGCTGGGCATCGTTCTGGTCTGGAGCTCGAAGTTCACGGTGGGTGCCGAGGAGGTCGGCGTCGTGCTGACCTTTGGCAAGTACTCCCGCCAGGCCGAACCGGGGCTCCGTGTCAAATGGCCGTGGCCGGTTCAGACTGTGACGAAGGTGCCGGTGCAGCGGCAGCTCAAGGTGGAATTCGGGTTCCGTACTGCCAGTGCCGGCGTGCGCACCGAGTATGCGCCAGGCCGGTTCACCGACGAGTCGCTGATGCTCACCGGGGATCTCAACGTCGCGGTGGTCGAATGGACGACGCAGTTCCGG
>JBDHHL010000623.1:0-2194 GCA_039589375.1 Gemmatimonadota bacterium
GGCTGAGGTGGATAGTCCCGATAGGTTAGAGATCCCGCAGGCCGTTCGCGAGATCACCGAGCGGCTGGAACGGGAAGGTTACGAGACGTGGGCGGTGGGTGGCGCGGTGCGTGACGCTCTGCTCGGCCTGTCACGCGGCGATTGGGACCTGGCCACGGCCGCACGGCCCGAGGCTGTCTGCAGGCTGTTCCGGCCGTCCTATCCGATCGGGATCAAGTTCGGTACCGTCGGTGTCAGAGGCAGCGACGGCCTGATCTATGAAGTGACGACGTTCCGTCGCGACATCGAGACCGATGGGCGACACGCCGTGGTCGAGTACGCCGACGAGATCGAGGACGACCTCGCGCGCCGCGACTTCACCGTGAACGCTATCGCCTATCACCCGCTGCGACACGAGTTCCGGGATCCTCACCGCGGTCGGGGCGACCTGAGCCGGAAGGTCCTTCGTTGTGTGGGCGATCCGGCGCAGCGTTTCTCCGAGGACTATCTGCGTGTCCTGCGTGGGCTCCGGTTCGCGGGCCACTACCAGCTTGAAATCGAGCGGTCCACGTGGGAAGCTTTGACCGAGGCCGTGCCGCGCCTGCCGCGGCTCTCCGGCGAACGTGTTCGGGAGGAACTCGTCAAGACGCTCGACGTCGGAACGGCATCGTCTGCGCTGGTCCTGTATCGAGAGTCAGGCGCCTTGGAAACCATCGCGCCGGAGCTGGCCGATTTGACGGACGAAGAGTGGAGAGACTCGCTGCGGGCGATCGATGGCGTACCTGGGAGCAGGGCGCTGCTCCGCTTCGTGCTGCTGTTCGCCGCGGCCGGCTCGCAGATCGAGAACCTGATGACTCGCCTCCGCTTTTCGAACGCGGACATACGGGATGTGACGACGCTAAAGCGGGCAATGGAATGGCCGCTGCCTGGTGCCGGAGACGTTGTGACGGCTCGGCGCTGGCTGAGCGCAGTGACGCCGGAACGCGCGAACGATACGTTGCGGCTCCACTTCGCTGTGACGCGTGCGCGATCCGGCGGTGCGGGAACGCGGCGGGCTTTGGCCGAGAGAGCGCGCTTGGCGCTAAACGTCAAACGGAGCGGAGACCCGGTATCCTTGAAGGATCTGGCGATCGACGGGAACGAAATCAAGGCGGTGCTGGGAGTGCGCCCCGGCCCCGAGATCGGGCGGTTATTGCAACGGTGTCTGAACGCGGTCATCGAGACCCCGGAACTGAACCGCCGCGAGGTTCTGATGAAGCTCGTGCGTGAGTGGAGCTAGCTCGCCATGCAGCGTGACGCTTGCGAGATGAGCCTGTCATGAGCGAGGAGCTGGAACTTTTCCCGCGCCGCGACGCTCCGGCCCCACGGAGGGGCGGAATAGCGGACGAGACTTCGCCCGCCGCACCTCTCGCCACGCGGATGCGCCCCCGCAATCTCGATCAGTTTCTTGGCCAGGAGCATCTGGTGGGGCCCGGTCGCATCCTGCGGGAGATGATCGAGCGAGACGAGCTTCAGTCGCTGGTCTTCTGGGGACCACCCGGTAGCGGCAAGACGACGCTGGCGAGGATTATCGCCGATCGGACGCACGCCGCTTTCGTGCCGTTCAGTGCGGTAACCGAGGGCGTCCCGCGTGTCAGAGAGGTCATCAAGGAGGCGGGTGACCGGCTCGATCTGACAGGACGTCGGACCATTCTCTTCTGCGACGAGATACATCGCTTCAACCGAGCGCAGCAGGATGCCTTCCTACCGCATGTGGAAGCGGGAACGGTAATCCTGATCGGCGCCACGACGGAGAACCCCAGCTTCGAGGTGAACTCCGCGCTGCTGAGTCGCTCGCGGGTCCTCGTCCTCGAGCCGCTCGCCGAGAGCGAGATCCGTACGATATGCGAACGAGCGCTGGCCGATGAGGAGCGCGGACTGGGAAGCTCCGGGATCGCCGCCGACGATGATGCGCTGGAGCTGTTGGCCCATGCGGCGGACGGCGATGCCCGAGGCGCGCTTTCGGCGCTCGAGATAGCCGCTTCGATCGTGGGGGATGGTGGGCGCGTCACGCGCAAGGCCGCCGCGGAGGCGCTCCCGAGACGGTATGCCCGATACGACAAGTCGGGCGAAGAGCACTACAATCTCATCTCCGCTCTGCACAAGGCGGTGAGGGGATCGGATCCTGATGCGGCGCTATACTGGCTGGCGCGGATGCTCGATGGCGGCGAGGACC
>JBDHHL010000624.1:0-2180 GCA_039589375.1 Gemmatimonadota bacterium
CCGCCCTGAAACCCGGATAGGTGACGACAACCCGGCTAGCCTCGATTTCCACGGACCCCCCAAGAGCTAACATTCGGGGCCGGCGAGTTCTCTGGTGGATCAGGCAAACTGGATGGTCAACCGTTTATTGCCGAACCAGGGCATGGGGGTGGGTTTAGCGGCTAATCCCGAGTTCACCAAGTAGGGATTGTGAGCGCGCTTGTCGAGGGTGACGCACACTCGATCCGTCTCGATGTCGACTCGGCCGGCGGTGTCGAGGATCTTGCGGAAGATGGTTTTGGCCTGGGCCTGGCGGTATTCGCGTCCGATCTTGTCAGCCATGAGCCGGTACAGGGAACCGGCCATCAAGGTCAGTTGGAGGTCGAAATCGACTTTCATGCCGACCATCGAGGAGAGGGCATCCAGGTGGAAGAACTGGATCGCTTCCGAGATCCCGTTTTCAATCAGCATCCGTTGCGCGTACCGGGTGACCAGCGTGACGGCCCCCATCTTCAAGTGATTGGTCAGCAGGATGGTCGGCTCCTCGTGGCCCAAGTCGATGACCGTCACCTGGCGCACCAGACCCTCGTAGCCTTTCAGCGGTATTTGTTCGTCCAGCACTTTGGGATGGCGATACTGACGAGTCAGGGACCGTAGGTGGATCCGGCGCCACTGCGCCGCCGGCTGGGAGTAGATCTGGCCCAACATCTTGCGTGATCGTCGCCGGAGGGTGAGGAACGAGATGCCCAGCTGGTTGAGTCGGGAGAGGTGGGCGTGGGTGGTCAGCTGGGAGTCGAAGACCAGTTCGGCGGGCCGGTGGCCCGTCTGCTGCTCCCAGAACTCGACGAAGCGCAGGATCTCATCCGCCTTCTCGGCGTTGGTCACCCCAGCGTTGGCGTAGCGCAGCACCCGCTGCTCCGCGTCGCGAGCGAGAAACACCAGCACACCTTTCTGGGACCGGCTGCGGGAAGAGACATAGTGTTTTTCCAGCGGCTCGGCGTCGCTGTTGGCGGGCACGCTGTGGAAATCGACATCGAGCGAAGAGCCCCGAGGGAACTGGTCTTGCTCCAGTTGTTCGAACCAGGCCTGCATCAGCCGGAGGTTGGCGGCGTGATCGATCCGGGAGCTGTAGCTCGCCAGGTAGGAGCGTTTGGGGACCACGTTGAGACCGGCGAACAGGGCAATGGCGGGGTCAAACACCAGATCCATCACATGAGATTTGCGTTCCTTGCCCAACAGCTTCAGCGCCAGCAGGCTGCGTACGGCCTGTTCGGTGGGAATCATCTTCGAGCCGGGCAGACCGGCCTGGCGAGCCACCTCGGCCAAGTCGATCCTCGCCAGCAGGGGGAGGAATAGAACCAGTCCGGCGACGGGGGTGCGAAATCTCCGGGGAGACAGATCCAAGCGGCGGATGTCGGCTACCGCGGCGGCTTCGGGCTTCACCCGCTGGGGGCGCTCATCGTCCCGACGACGAGGCAGCTTGGAGAAGCCCTCTTCCCGCAACAACAGGCTCAAGGCGTTGCTGCTGATCGCGTGGCCGGCGTCGGCCAGCAGGTCCTGGATGTCGTAGACCGAGAGGTTCTGCTTGCGCATGGCGACGGCCAACTCGCGGACGCGGTCGCGAACGGGGGCGGACCGGGGACCGCGCTGGGGTTCGGCGAAGAAGCGAGAGCGGAGGTCCGGCTGATGGCGGAACTGGTGGCAGAGGACACGGAAAGCGCCAGGGGTATAGCCGAAGCGGCGAGCGACCTGGTGGGAGGGGAGGTGATCAGCGAAGAAGGCGCGGAGGGCTTCGTACTGGCGATGGAAGGTGCTTTGGGGGGAGAGGAAGAAGGTTTCGGCTTGCTGATCCGTTATCTTATTTCCCTCACTTATACTCACGACTGCATGATACTATATAAAACACGATGATGTCAAGATGTTTCAGGCGCAGGCGCCGTGATGATGACCATGACAGCGGAGACATGCCAGAGATATGGGCTGATCAGAGACGAATGAGTGCGAGGCTCCCAATGGGGAGCCATTCGCTTGGCAACGTCATCTTGTGATTATAACTGCTTGTAAATTCTAACGAATCTATCGTTCAAAGCCCTGTGGTCCAGGGGCTTCGAACGAGACTGGTCGCTGAAAGGACCACCAGAGGGGGTCCGTGGAAATCGAGGCTAGTCTAGCACCGGTCTTGCTCCAGCCGGCGGCGCTCG
>JBDHHL010000625.1:0-2165 GCA_039589375.1 Gemmatimonadota bacterium
GCGCACCTTCGTGCGGATGCGGACCTGGCGCTTGACCTTGAGCATGTTCAGGTAGCCGTCGGCGGCGGGGCCGAGGTAGCGCTCAACGATGCCGCGGTAGAGGGGGTCCATGCCGTCGACGTGCTCGAGCGTGGCATCGCCGTCAATGAGGAGGACTTTGTATGGAGGTGTATCGGAGTCGATGGAGATGGCGACGGCGCCGTTGGCTTCGAGGGCGCGGACCTTGTCGGCCTTCGGCCCTGTGATCATGATGATGTCGCCGTCTTTGTGCGTGAACCAGATGGGGACGACGCGTGGCCGACCGTCGGCGCCGATGTATGAGAGGCGTGCGAGGTTGGGGCCCGCGAGGAGAGATTCGACAACGGGGTCGTCGAGAGGGAACGCGGTCATGGCTGGGCGGACGATAGCACGACGGCGCCGCGCGCCGCGCCGAGGAAGCGGATAGGGCGAGGTACGGGGTGGAGGACCCGGCGCGCCAGGTGACACGTCCGCGGCGGTGACCGTGGTCCCGCCGTGGTCCCGGGAATCGCGCCCAAGTCCCCGAAACTCGGCCAGTATCCTCGAGTTCGAATCCGGTCGCTGCCTCCAGGAGAGGGCGGAGCCTGAGCCCGAATCTCCAGCCCGCTGGGTCCCTCCGCGGACCGGGTACGTGGCGCGCTGCCCGGGCTCTCTCCAGAAGGCGGGCGCTACCACGATACCGACCTAGCGCTGCTTCTTGCGCCGGGATCCGCGGGAGAAGATCCAAGGCCAATCCGTGAGCAGCGCATCGCTTCCGTCCGGCAGTGGCCAGCGGCGGCGGTGGAGCCGACCGCTCTCCTTCGCGAGCAGGCCCACGACGTACTGAGCCTCGTTCTCGCAGAAGTCGGGTGCGTGCGCCAGGAGCGAGTCGTCACTCGAGAAGTCTCGGGCGCCGTAGAGGCCGAGGACGATTCCGAGACAAGTCGACTGCGCCGCTTCCTTCAGGCCGAGCGCGATCGTCCGCTTCAGGTCGACCAGATAGGGCTCGAGCAGATCGTCGAGTGTCTCCTGGGCTGCGGCCCAGAGCGGGACGTACCGCCCGCCCCGAGTTGGGCTCTCGGCCAAATCGAAGATGTCGATCTCACGAAGGCGCCGGCGAAGCTCCGACCCGAGCTCCTGGGGATCAACGCCCCCGATGAGCTTCAACGCCAGTTCCTCGGCCTCGGTCCGAAGCTCGGGGTGTCGGCGAATAAGCGACTGCAGAACGCGCTTCGGCTCATCCGCACGGAGTTCCTCGATCGGTGCGACCCTCTTCGACTTGGGCTTGGGTTTCTTGGCCGCGGGCTTCTTGGAGGGTTTCTTCCTCCCGACCGAAGACTTCGCGCCGCGTCTTCCGCCTCTTGTCACCCGGGCAGTCACGGTCGGCTACTGATCGGACCCGCTGTGCCGGTGGAGTCGTGCCTCAAGATCACCGCAGATCCTCGACGTCGTAGGAGGGACAGGCTGGCTTCCACGGCATCCACGAAGCGGTACGCGGCATCCAGGACGTGTTCCGCAATCTGGGCGGCGATCTGCTTGAGACTGTCCTGCGCCGCAACGCGACGGCGGACGGGGTACTTCACTTCCCTTCTCGGGCTGCCTTCTTCGCTCGCGCCTTGAGCCCCTCGAAGAACTCCGGGCCGATCGGACCGAGATCCGCGCTCTCGAGCGCCGCCAGAAGACGGTCCTCGAGGTCCTTCTCGGCCTTCGCCTGACGCACCAGATCTCGCACGTACTCGCTGACGCTCGAGTAGCCGCCCGCGCTCACGGCCTCTTCAACGAAGTCCCGAAGCGACTCCGGGAGCGAGATGTTCATCGTGGTTGCCACCACGGCAGGATATCGGCCATGGCAATCCTTGTCAATCTATGCCATGGAGGCCGAGCCGCCGCACCGAACCGACGCGCAGGAGTCGCCAGCAACGAAAGCTTCGGGGCGCCGCGGGGATAATCCATCGGTCCCGGGTTCGAGCCCCGGCGGGCCCACCGCGATTTCCTCTCTCACCCCAAGGACTTACGGATCCTACCCGCGAGCGCCCGCGCACGCAGCTAGGCCGAATTAGGCCAAGCTCGCAGCAACCGCCGCGTCAATGCTCGCCGGAGGCCCCGTCGCTCCCGGACTCGACAGGACGATGTGACCAGCGCGCGACGCTCCGAAGCACCGGGTCCGG
>JBDHHL010000626.1:0-2140 GCA_039589375.1 Gemmatimonadota bacterium
CCCGCCAGCTGGACGCCCGAGAGATCTATGGTGCCGAAGCCGGCGAAATCCTTGGAGAGCTCGTCCTCGGACCACCGGTAGCGACCCTCGAAGAAGAAACTCCAGCGGTGGCTGAGCCGGAAATCCAACCCGGCGAGGGCGAAGAGCTCCCAGGTCAGGCCGTCCGCGCGGTAGTTGCCAAAGAAGATCGGCAAGTCCTCAGCGCCGAAATCGATGAAGTAGCCCTCCTCGCGGAACTGCCACCACACCATTCCGCCGCCGGCGCCGACATACGGACGAACACTGTTGCGCCCAATGCGAAGGACATAAGCGGCGGTGAGATCCGAGAGACTGAGGGTTGCGGTATGGCTGACGTCCTGGCCGTCAAAGGACTCCCAGTCCCGGTAGGCAAGAGTCGATTTGCCGCTGTAGAAGCTGACGCCGAAGAGGATGCCGCCGTACCGTGAGGTCCGCCACATGTAGTCGGTGCCGAAGACGAGATCGCTGAAATCGGACGGCGAGCCGTTGAAGTCGAGAAAGTAGTCGTCCCAGAATTGGGAATCGCATTTGGGCTCGAAGATCCCCATGTAGAAACGCCACGATCCGAAATCGCTGGGTTGCCAGTTGCCCTGGGCTTCAGCGCTGACAGTCCACAGACAGGTGGCGACGATGACGAGGGCGAGCACGCGATAAATTTGATGGCGCATCTGGCCTCCTTCTGCCCGGATTGCTTTGTTGTCCCGGACACTGTACCCCGTCCAGTAGCAACATCGGTGCCACCCGCTCGCTGCCGGCAGGAAGCGCGTTTCGAGGGCACCAGATGGATGATCGCGTAGTGAAGCGATATCAGGGGTGACATCTGGAGGAGACACTCCACGCCCGCCCACCCCCCGGGCTTGAGGCTTGTGGCTTGAGGCTTGACGGGCTGCTCGGTGCCATCAACAAGCCCCAGGTCCCAAGCCCCAGGCCCTTGCATCCAGTGCCCCAGCCGCGCGCTGCTGCTTCCGCCATTCACTTGTGCGCCGATTCTCGGTAGCATGTATTCGGAGGCGACAATGATCAATCGAATGATCCACGGCGAGGTCCACGAGCTGCGGCTGAATCGGCCGCCGGTCAATGCTCTGTCCCCTGATCTTCTGCAGTTCCTTGCGGACGAGGTACGAAGGTCGCCCAAGCAGGGCGCTCGAGCATTGGTCCTGTCGGGTAGAGAAGGGATGTTTTCGGCGGGCTTGGACGTGCCTGTGCTCATCGAACTCGAAAGAGAAGATCTCGGCCGCGCGTTGAAGGCGTTTTTCGACGCGATCGAGGCGTTGGCGGCCTCTGCGGTGCCGGTGGCCGCGGCGATCACCGGTCACAGCCCGGCGGGGGGTGCGGTTCTGGCGCTGTGTTGCGACCGGCGGGTGATGGCCGAGGGTGAATTCACCATCGGTCTGAGCGAGGTGCGGCTCGGAATTCCGGTCCCCAGAATTGTCGCCGACCTGGCGACTCGCGCGGTCGGAACAAGTGCCGGCGAGACCCTATGTGTATCTGGCGAGCTTCTCCATCCAGAAAAGGCCCTCGAGGTTGGGTTTGTTGATCAGCTCGCTCCGGTTGGCGATGTCGTGGCGGCCGCTTGTCGGTGGTGCCAAGACATCATCGAGGCTCCGGCCCACGCGCTTGCCGAAACCAGATCGATCTTGCGACGGGACCTCGTCGAATCGATCCGGAGCCACAGTGAAGACGACGTCCGCATTCTTGCCGATCAGTGGTTTCAGCCGGAGCTTCAGACCGCGATGCGGGACCTCGTGGCGCGTCTCAAGGACGGCTGATCGGAGAATGAGGAATTAGGAATGAGGAATTAGGAATTAGGAATGCCGCCCGCCCACCCGGATACCGGATTCTGGATACCAGAATACCAGATACCAGATCCACCCGCCCACCCTCCAACGAAAAGGAGAAAAGGGGCAGAGGGGCAGGGGAGAAGCCGTGGTCAACTCTTCCCCTTTTCCCCTTTTCCCCTCTGCTCCTCTGCTCCTCCGCTCCTCTGCATTCCTGTGGGTGGGCGGGCGGAACGTTCAACGTTTGAACGTTCGGCTCATCCGGAATTCGATGAGGTGAGTGGAGACTGAGGCTTTCCGACAGCGTCAGTGACAGCGGCCGGACGTCTGCCGCTGTACCTGAA
>JBDHHL010000627.1:0-3440 GCA_039589375.1 Gemmatimonadota bacterium
ATAATCAGCGCGAGGGCGATCAGAGCGACCAGCAGGCCGTACTCAATCGCGATCTCAGCGCTCTCATCTTTCCAGAGGCCACCAAAGAACGCGCGAATCTTCTCCATCGGTACACACTCCTGTTGAGTTGGGGTTTGGTCTGCCCGTGCGAACTGGCTGGGTCCACGCGGGTCAGGCGGATTACGCCGCCTGGGCGTTGGTAATCTCAAGCCTAGATGTTCAATTTCTGCCGGCCGGGCCGTTGGAAATACAGCCAATTGTCGAGACGTCTACAGCGGGGGTTTGACGGGGGGTGACGTCCTTCCAGCGGGTTTGCGACGGCTCTGACGGCACCGCAAGCCGGCTACGGCTGCTCTCTTTGCACTTGTCGTGCCAATCCGAAAGCCCGCGTGATTCCATATATGAGGCCGTGAAGTCCTGACCGCCGGGGGATTCAGAGTCACAATGACCAGGGCTCCGGTCAGTCTGCCCGAAAGCTGTGGATGCAAAGGTTGGCTAGGCCGGTTCCGTCCCTCGAGCCGGACTGGCTTGTGGGGTCTGTGCAACGGACTTGGCCTAGAATGGCGGCTTTTTCGCCCCTTCTGGATCGGCTAGAGGGGCTATACGGCCGTTTCAGGCCGATGGGGAATAGACTCGCAACTTACGCATTACCGCATACTTCGTGGCTTTATGCAAGATGTTCCTGTCAATAGGCAATATTGATCTCTGGGCCCCAAAGGCCCTCCCATAGGTCCCATAGCGACCCGAAATCATAGTGTGTTGCCTAATATCGACAGGTTATGGGTGCTATTGGGGTAGCCCGGTCGCAATTCGGCACAAGGGTTGCACATGAGGGGGCAGCACTCGGGGTGACCCGCTGGCGTCTTGCCCTTTCTCATCGTCATAGGCAAACAAGCCTGCCAGACCCCCTCGGGAAGGTGGTATCACGAGAGAAGGACGAGTGCCCCCCGCCAGACGCCAAGCACAAACTAACCTAAGTAAGGAGTAGGCGCTGTGAACTCCAAACTAAGGTGCGTTGGTCCAATCCTCGCACGTCAGTCTGGGAAGGCCGCGATGAGCAAGGGGATCAACCTGCTTCTGGTTGGCGTGGCTGTTCTCGCTTTCACCGTTCCGGCGTACGGCCAGGCGGTGACTGTGGGCGAGACGGTCCACCCTCTGGACATGGCGGTTGGTCGCTCGATTCCCATGAGTACCCGCGGACCGATCGAGCGAATCTCGGTCGCAGACCCGTCCGTCGCCGACGTGGTGATCATCACCGAGCGCGAGCTGGTGGTGAACGCGTTGAAATCGGGTACCACCGACTTGCTCATCTGGCAGACCGATGGCCCGAAGAGCCACTACAGGGTGCTGGTCCATTCGCCTACCGACCGCAAGCAGCCGCGACCTGCTCCGGGAGGTTGGCTTTTCGTTCCTGTGGCAGGACCAGCACAGCCGGGCCGGAACCGGAGCGTTTGCCACCCAAGGTCCGACGCCGGAAGGGGATGTTCCACTGTTCAATTCTGGTCAGTTCGGCACGCTGCTGTCCGCGGACGACAT
The DNA here is from genome assembly GCA_039589375.1 of Gemmatimonadota bacterium. Classification (GTDB taxonomy): domain Bacteria; phylum Gemmatimonadota; class Gemmatimonadetes; order Palauibacterales; family KS3-K002; genus JASFMO01. The sequence goes on from JBDHHL010000627.1 coordinate 1,537, forward strand.
CAAGAACTTCTACGGGCTGCTGGAAGCCGACGAGCAGAGCGGTCGTTTCAGGTTGCTGGCGCAGCCGAACATTATCGCGGCCAACGGCGAGGAAGCGTCCTTCTTGGCCGGCGGTGAGGTTCCGATCCCGGTGGCGCAGCCGGGCGCGTCCGGCGTCGCCACGATTTCGATCGAGTACAAGGAGTTCGGAATCAAGCTGGCATTCGAGCCCGAGATCCTCTCAGAGGATCTGGTCAAGTTGACGGTCGCGCCGGAAGTCTCGAATCTTGACTACAGCAACGCCATCACCTTGTCAGGTTTCGAGATCCCAGCGATGCGAACCCGTCGGGCCAGCACCACGCTGGACATGCTCGAGGGCCAGACCCTCGCCCTCGCCGGCCTGCTGAACGAGGTCACCGAGAAGGTGGTCACCGGGCTGCCGTTCTTGAAGGACATCCCGATCCTCGGGATCCTCTTCTCGAGCCAGCGGTACCAGAAACAGGAGTCGGAGTTGCTGATTCTGGTCACGCCGCACGTGATCGATCCCACCACGCCGCCGGCGCCGCCGCCGCTACCCGGCGAAGGACAAGACTGATCCCAGCGGCGAGCTAGAATGAAGTAGCCAACGATGGTTGAGCCGTAGCGAATTCATCGCTGCGGCCCGGCCGTCGTTTCTGCGTTGTTAGTAGGGCATGTCCTCGTCGCTGAGGCCGAAGTGATGGCCCAACTCGTGAAGCACGGTCTCGCGGATCTCCCGCACGGCCTCCTGGCGGCTGGCGCATGACCGTAGAATCGGACCGCGGTAGATGACGATGCGGTCGGGAGGGCCCGAGAAAGATACTCCCCGCTCTATGAGGGGCGTCCCCTGGTAGAGGCCGAAGATCTCATCCGCGTCTTCTACCAGATCGAGCCCCATCTCCCGGAAGTCCTCCGGGCCGGGCTCGTCCTCGACGACCACCGCCATGTTGTCGATGCGCTCGGCGAATTCCCTGGGTAAGCGTGCGAGAGCCTCTCGCACGATCTCCTCGAAGCCCTCGCGATCCATAGACAGCATGGCCGAAGTGATATCTGGTGGCCAGGAACAGTGCCATTGACACGAGTTCACAGCCCTGCATAGCCTATCGCGAGCGACCATTCTGCAGGGCCCTGTAGCTCAGGCGGATAGAGCAGCGGTTTCCTAAACCGAAGGTCGCAGGTTCGAGTCCTGCCAGGGCCACTTCATTCGCACCTTCGTCCGACAAAACTCTGTCCGGAAGGATGCCAACGTAGGCAGGCGGTCGGCCCCGGGTCAATGCCGTTGGGAAGACCTCAACCACCAAAGCGAGTAGAGCGAGCATGGCAGAGATCAGCAAAGAAACGAAACCGCTGGTGGGCATCCTGACCGGGAGCCCCAACGATCTTCCGACGGTGGAGAAGGCCAAACAGACCCTGGACGAGCTCGGCGTTCCCTGCGAGGTGCGGGTTCTCTCGGCGCACCGGACGCCGGACATGACCGTGGACTACGTGCGCTCGGCGCAGGCGGCGGGCGTGGAAGTCTTCATCGCCTGTGCCGGGCTCGCCAATCACCTGGCAGGGGCGGTCGCGGCCCATACGCTGTTGCCGGTGATAGGTGTACCGCTGGCCTCGGGACCGCTGTCGGGCCTCGATAGCCTCCTGTCGACGGTGCAGATGCCGCCGGGTGTCCCCGTGGCGACGGTGGCGGTGGACGGGACGAAGAACGCCGGGTTTCTGGCGGCGCGGATCCTGTCGATAAAGTACCCGGAGATCCGGGAGCGGCTGGCAGCAGCGGCCGAGAAGGCGCGGGGCCGCTACGGCACGGTGTCGTCTTCTTGAATGGAGCCTCCTTGCTCACCTTAATCAGCTGGGCCCGCGCCCACACGTGATTGGGGTTGTGTTGCAGAGCGCGGAAGAACGCGGCGCGGGCG
>JBDHHL010000628.1:0-2125 GCA_039589375.1 Gemmatimonadota bacterium
GCCTACCGCGAGGAGGTCCTCGACACCTACGGTCGGGTGGAGGCGCTCGCTGAGCACGCCGCGTTCGGTTCGGCCCGGTTGCAGGCCGCAGTTGGGCGGCAGGCCGCCAAGGCACGCAAACGAGTTCGCCAGCTGCACCGACGCCTGCGCCCGGAGTTCCGGCACGGCGTGGTGCCCGACCGGCCTGGGATCGAGGCTGCACTGCGCGAGATGGTCCGGGAGCTCGCCGGACTAGATCTCGTTCGGCGCTGGACACCCAGATTTCGCGATTGGTTCGCCGGCGGTGCTTGGCACCGTGCGCTCCAACGGTCGGGCTATGCCCCGGCCAAACCCGAGGCGTGGGCCCGGAGGACCCTGACCGTGACGCTCGCGCCACTGGTCGAGCAGGGGCGGCTTCGCCGGACGCTCGAGCAGCTCCTCCGGGAGCTCGGGGTAGGACTCGAGACTACGATCGAACAACTTGCACTGCTCGGCGAGGAACGGCTCGCGAGAATCGATGGCCTGAGACAGCCGGCGACACGTCTCCGCAGGTATCTGCAGGCTGTCGCGCCGCGGGTCGACATCCTAATTGTGCCGCTGGCCGACGGGCCGGACACAATCGGAGACCATGTCCAATTGCTGGCCACCCGGGCTGCGGAGCTACCGGGCCTCATCTGTCTCGGTCTTGACGGAGGTCGCCGAGATCTACGACGTCGCCTGACTGCACTTGGCGTCGCTCTTACCGGCGACGCATCCCACGCGGAAGTCGCCAGCGAGCGCGCCTGCACGTTTCTCTAGCGCCGAGTTCTCCAAAGGACTACATCGCGGCACCGAAACCAATGGGTATCGGTCCGTCCATACAACGGTGCTCAGCTCATGATCCAAATCCGCACTCAGTAGATGCGGTAACCAAACCCCGCGGCCGACATTCGACCTCGGCCGGAGCATCCGCGGGAACCAGCCACACAATCAAATTGAAGTGGCCAGACTTTCATACCGATTGATCCGCCAACTACTCCACCACCCGCCTGCGGCGCAATCACACAGTTTCACTCGTACCTGGCGTTTGGCACGAACGATGCCTTTGCTCCCAGGGTCGGGCGCCATCGGGTGATCCCCTTGGGATGGAAAGTGCCAAGGCCAGGCCGAAGCGCCGGACATGATCCTTGTAAGAAAGTGGTTCGGGCAGCGCTCGCACCCCCGTGATCGTGACGCTTCACGTTCACGGGGAGAACGGAGAAGAAAATATGAGCGACCACATGGCAACCACAGAGGCCGGCCGGCGTTACGCGGCGGCGCATAAGGCGCACTACGCGACAAAGGACCTGCATGAAGCACTCGAGCTTTACAGGGACGTCATGGCCGCGCACCCGAACACGCAGGAGGCCGAGTACTCCCGAACGCAGATGCACAACATCGTGAAGAGCGTGGTTCCAAAGGAGGACCTGTTGGCTGCTCAAGTAGAGCTGACACTTGCTCGCCTCGAGCGTGAGGAGCGATCCAATCTCGAGCCTGCCGCTCTCACGTTACCGGCTTCGGGGCTGCCCAGCTAACGCAAGGCTGCACGCCCCTTCGAGGAGGCGATCCGATGAATGGCCTGCTCGCATACCCGCGCTTCCCCGTCACGTACTGGGTTGCAGCACGCGATGCGGCTGATCGCCGCACCGGCAGTCATGCGGCGGCCCAGTAGTCGAATGCCCAGCCGCAGCCCTCCCACCTGAGCGGTGTGGACCGATGATCACTCTCCGCAGGAACACGGAGCGCCGCCACATCAACAACGGGAAGTACGACAGCTGGCTCACCTTCTACAACCAGAAGCCTCCGCACTCGCCCAGCGACGCCTTTGGGATCCTTACCGCTTTCAACGAAATACGGATTCCACCGGGCGGAGTCTCTGCGCCTCATCCAAGTGAGGAAGCAGGGATCGTCACCTACACATACATGGGCGCGCTTGCGCAGGAAGACTCGACTGGGGACTCGGGTGTGGTTCACGCGGGCGAGTTCCAGCACATGACCGTTGGTCGCGGAATCCGCCACAAGGAGACGAATCCGTCGCTGACCGACTGGGCGCACGTCTTCCGGATCTACCTGCATCCCTCGCAGCTCGGCCTCGATTGTGTTCACGAACAGAAGCGCTTCCCGGGAG
>JBDHHL010000629.1:0-2119 GCA_039589375.1 Gemmatimonadota bacterium
TGGGACCAGACTTGTTCGTGGGAACGATTCGGCCCAGCGCGGCAAACCCGGACATCAGATGGGAGAAGACGAGCTCCTGGAACCTGGGCTTCGACTATGGGTTCTGGAACAATCGGCTCGCCGGCGCTCTCGAGCTCTACACCAAGACGACGGACGACCTGATCTTCCTCGTCCCGGCGGCGGCGGGAACGAACCTCTCCAACTACGTCACGGACAACGTCGGTACCGTGAAGAACAAGGGGTTCGAGCTGACCGTCAACGCGTTGATCTCCGAGGGCGCCGGGGACGGGTTCTCGTGGAACGCGAACTTCAACTTCGCCTACAACAAGAACGAGCTGACCGACATTAACCCGGTTGTCGGAGACTCTCTTGTGCTTCTGGAGCGGATCCAAACCGGCGGCATCGCGGGCGGCGTGGGCAGCACGATCCAGATCCTCCAACCCGGACACCCAGTCAACTCGTTCTTCGTCTACGAGCACAGACGTGACGAGAATGGGAAGCCGATCGTCGGGACGGACCTGGAAATGTACGTGGATCAGCCGACTTTCTGGGTCGATTCCTTGCAGGCCTTTGTGCCGGACGGCATAATCAACCAGGACGACCGGCGGCCGTATAAGAGCCCCGATCCGGACTGGATCATCGGCCACACGTCGACCATGCGGTGGAAGAAGTGGGACGCCAGCTTCACAATGCTGGCGAAGATCGGCAACCATGTGTACAACAACATCGCCTCGAGCACGGGCTTCTACGATCAGCTGACGGATGTCGGGGCGCCGATGAACCTTCATACCTCGGTGCTCGATAACGAGTTCCAGCGGCCGCAGTATTTCTCCGAGGTCTACGTCGAAAACGCTAGCTTCCTGAGGATGCAGAACATTCAGCTGGGCTACACGTTCTCGCCACGCCTGCGGGCCTGGGGCGTCGTGCAAAACGCTTTCACCATCACCGGGTACAGCGGCATAGATCCAACGGCCAGCATCAGCGGGATCGATAACAACATCTACCCGAGTGTGCGGACGTTCACGGCCGGCCTCAGCGTGACTTTCTGAGGTTGGTGCTGACGACAAGCGAGGAACACATAACTACGGATAAGGCCATGCGATACCAAAGGCTCAGCATACTGTTCATCGCTTCCGCCCTGCTCTTGATGGCTACGAGTTGCGACATCACGACAGAGCCCGAGAGCGCGGTGACGGACGCGAACATCTTCAACGACATCCAGTCTTACCAGGCTTTCCTCGCCAAGCTGTACGGCGGCTTGGTCGTCACGGGTCAGCAGGGACCACACGGCGACGCCGATTTCTCTAGACTGGACGAGGGATTCACCCAATACACCCGGCAGCTCTGGCAGTTGCAGGAGCTGCCGACGGATGAGGCGGTGATCGCCTGGGGCGACGCCGGTCTTCCCGAGTTGAGCAACTGGGGGTGGGCGTCCTCGAATCAGTTTATCGAGATGGTGTACTCCCGCATCTTCTTCCAGGTATCGCTCGCGAACGAGTTCTTGCGCGAGACGACGGACGAAGCTTTGGCAGGGCGCGGACACTCCGACCTGGCCGACGTGATACACGGGTATCGCGCTGAGGCCCGATTCCTGCGCGCCCTGAGCTACTGGCACGGGATTGACCTCTACGGGGATATTCCGCTGGTGGACGAGAACTTCGCGATCGGCTCGATACCACCTCAACAGGCCACGCGCGCCCAAATCTTCCAGTTCATCGTCGACGAGCTCACCACCATCCGGGATGAGCTACCGCCCCCCGGGATGGGCGACTACGGCCGCGCCGACCAGGGCGCCCTTTCGATGCTGCTGGCGAAGGTGTACATGAACGCGGAGGTCTACGTCGGCTCGGACATGTACGCGAGCGCCTCCAACGAGATTAGTGAAGTGTTAGGCGCGTACCAGCTCTCCAGCGACTGGCGGGCGAACTTCATGGCGGACAACCACAACTCGCCAGAGATCATCTTCGCCGTTCCGCAGGATGGCGTCAACACGCGGACGTGGGGGAACACGACGTTTCTGGCCCACGCCGGTGTGGGCGGCACCATCATGGACCCGGCGGAATATGGACTGAACGGCGGCTGGTGGGGGCTGCGGGTGAAACCGGAGTTCGTCACGCTC
>JBDHHL010000630.1:0-2112 GCA_039589375.1 Gemmatimonadota bacterium
GCTCCGCGTCAGTGCGCGTGTCGTAGCGGGTGTGAGATCGAGAGAATCCACTCAGGGGCAACGCGGAGCCTCCTCGCGTTGTCCCTCCCCAGGTCGGGGGAGCGTTCGCACCCCTCACATTGTTTGTGGTCGATTCTGCGATCGCGTGGCGAAAAGACGTCGATTTCCGCAGCCAAACCTAGGGATGTCATCCCCGCGGGGCGAAAGTGCATCCCTGGCGAGCATCTCGTGGTGCGCCGCGTGCACTGAGCCTTCGGGCTTCGGGGCGGCGCTAGGGGGCGTCCAGCAGGGATTCCAGGCCGGGTGCGCTCTGACTGATGGCGCGCCGCATGCGGTAGAGGTTCGCCTTGATGGCGTCCTCGGATTTTCCGAGTGCCTGGGCAATGTTGCGGATGGACTGTCGCCGCAGGTGCTTCAGGTGGAAGATGCGGCGCTGTAGCGGCGTGAGGTCGTTCTCGATGACCGACTCGCACAGCTTGAGCATGCGGCGGGCTTCCACCACTCGGTCGGTAGGGCACTCCGCGCCCGAGAGCTGCCGAGCGTCATCGGCGTCCAGAGATTCGAGCCGCGGGCGAATGCGACGAAAGCGCCGATTCACCGTGTTGCGCGTGATCCCGAAGATCCAGATCAGCAGAGGCGCGGTGCCCTGGTAGCTGCCCAGCACGTTGAAGACGGTGAAGAAGACCTCCTGCGCGACATCCTCCGCCTCCGCCGGGTCGCCGAGTCGCTTCAGCGCGAAGCGGTACACGCGGGGGAAGTAGGCTTCGTACAGCAGGTCGAAGTGCTCTCGACTCCCGCCGAGAATCGCCGAGACGAGCTCGCGATCGCTGGGCCAGGCTTTGTCGGCTCGGGGCAAGAGGCTCTCCTAGAAGCCTCTTCCGATTGGAGGGGGGGTTGGGTTTACCGCATCGAAACTGGACGACGCGGATTGTCCCCTGAGGTGGGGGCCTCAACCCCGATGGGCCGTGGGGGAGGAAGCGCTGCGCACTGTGTCGGGCTCTTCCCGTCTCCTCTCTGGCTCCGCTCCACGCGGAAGGGGGGTGACTTTTCAAGAGTGGATTCCGCTAACGCACAGTCTCCTGTGCACGGTCCATGCCACGCCCCCGCAGCGTGCACTGGGATCCTCTAACGACCTGAGCGCATTGAAATTTCGAAAATTCTCCCTTTTCTGAAAAACATTCCATACCCACGGGGAACGGAAATCGTTTTCCACATTCGTGGATTCCCGTTCACACCGTTGCCCATCAGACGCACAGAACAGCGGAGGGGCGGGGGCTAGAGCTTCCCCGGGTGGAGCCACCAGGTTCCATCGGCCCAGTCCCAGCGGTCCACGCGAACCAGCGCGGCGGTTCCGGGGCGCAGCGGTCGGCCATCCCAGCCCTCGAAGCGCACCTGGACCCGAGCGGTTTGCGCATCCTCGAACAGGAACGCCTCGAGACGCACGCCGAAAGGCCGGCTCTTGTCGAAGTGTCGGTCCGTGAACGCCTGGGCCAGATCGGCGTAGTAGTCGAAGAAGAGGTCCGGCGACTGGAAGTGATCGCGCAGTACGAAGTCGTTGAAGGTCTCGAGCGTGTTGAAGCGACGGTGGGCGAGGCGCAGGTAGAAGCCGTCCGCGCGCCGCTGGAATTCCAGCGCGGCATCCGAATCCACCGTCACCCCGCCCCCTTCGGGCGCCGGGATCCGATCCAGGCGTCCACCACAGGCCGTGACGGCCAGAACCACCGCGACTGCCGCGCATCCCGTGCGCGAGACCCCGCGGAGCCGGCGGCGCCCGCAGCCTCGCGCCAGCCTCACCCGCGCTTCCCTGCGACGGCCGCCTGGGCGGCCGCGAGACGGGCGATGGGAATCCGGTAGGGCGAACAGGAAACGTAGTCGAGGCCCAAGCGGTGGCAGAACTTCACGCTCGCGGGATCGCCCCCGTGCTCGCCGCACAGCCCCACCTTGAGGCCCGGCCGCGCGCGCCGACCCTTCTCGACGGCGATCTCGAGGAGGACGCCGATGCCGTCCTCGTCGATGGATACGAAGGGATCGCCGGCTAGGATGCCGGAGTCGACGTAGTCCGGCAGGAACTTGCTGGCGTCGTCCCGCGACAGGGCGTAGGTCATCTGTGTC
>JBDHHL010000631.1:0-2110 GCA_039589375.1 Gemmatimonadota bacterium
GAGGGAACCGGAGCCTACTTCCTCGATCGCCTGGATGACGGAGTCTGGCGCTTGGAGGTCTACCCGGCCGCGGCCTGGGTCGTGGATCCCTTCACCCGTCCGAGTCTGGCTCGGGAAGCGGCCCGGGTTCTTTGGCGGACGAGGTCCATGCGGATTACCCTCCCGGACCTCGGCCCAGACTTCTCCGCACAGCCGGTGAACGCGGGCAACGAGCATCGGCCCCAGGTGCAGGCCGGGACATTCGACGTGCGCCCTGGCGCGTACGTCCTCACGGCGGCCGGAGCGGCTCATCCGGACTGGACGCCCGAGACGGTCATCGGTAGGCGACGCCTGGGCGCCTTCGTGGCTCCTCCTTCTTCTGAGGCTCCAACTGCAGTCGTTCATGCCCCACCGGCGGAGGTGTACGCGGGGGAGCCGTTCACGGTATTTGCTGACGTTGTTTCCCAAGTTCCTGTGGACTCGGTGGCGCTGTTCGTCCGAAAGGTAGGCGAGTGGCGCCGTACGCTGCGCCTGCCGATGGAGCCAGCGGGGGCGTTCGTTTATCAGGTACAGGTGCCTGCAGAGCGGACACGCGAGGGCCTGGTCGAGTACGCAGTCTCGGTCTACGAAAATGGCCAGGTCCGTACGTTCCCCGGCGACGACCTCGGCGATCCGTATCGATGGGACTTCACCGGCCGTGAGTACTGGCAGGCACAGGTCGTGGCGGCGGGGACGCCCCTACTACTCTTCGACGGCCGGCGCGACCTGGAGCACGTGCTATACCCCCATCCCTGGGAGTACGTCCGCTTCCAAATCGATATCGTGAGCGGGAGCGAGCCCGATCGGCTGGCTCTGTCCGCCGTGGTGCAAGACTTCACACCGTCACCGCACCATTTCGCGCTCCGTACCTTCCTGCCCGAAGGTCAGCGTACACGTTTGGGTGAGGCCGCCTCGGACGGTGTACTTCGCATCCGCGCCCGCGCCGCCGAACGCGCTTCGGACCGCATGGAGGTAGCGCTGGTGGAGCGGGATGGTACAGCCTGGGCCACGGTGGTCGAGCTGAAAGATGCGTGGCAGGAGTTCGCGATTCCCGTGTCGGAACTGAGGCCGACACCGCTGGCTCTGTTGCCGCGGCCATTTCCACAGTTCCTTCCCTACCTTTGGGAGAGCACGTCTACCCGTGAAGGACCGCAACTGGCCGAGCTCGATGGTCTGCAATTCTCCGTGGGCGCGGACTTGTTCCAAGGCGACGAGCTCGAGGGAGCGCACGGCTTCGAGATCGAACGGGTCGTCCTCGACCACAAACCCTGACCGACATGAAGAGACGTGACTTCGTGAAGCGTACGGCCGTAGCGGGCGCCGCTCTGGCCGTTCACCCCGCTCTGCCGCGCTCCGCCTTGTGGGGGCTCAGCCCCGGCTTATCCCACGTGGATTTCAATCCGGGTTGGCGATTTCTCCTGGCGGACGCGGAAGGTGCTCAGAGCAGCTCGTTCGACGACAGCAGATGGAGCGCGGCGACGCTTCCTCACACGGCGCGCATCGAGAGCCTCGTGATAGGCGAGCCGGGCAGCGAAACATACCAGTGGCAGGGGACGTGCTGGTACCGCAAGCGCTTCTTTGTCAGTCAGGAAAGCGCGGACCGAAAGCTTTTCCTGAAGTTCGAAGCGGCCATGAACGTGGCCGACGTCTGGCTGAACGGGCACCACATGGGTCGACACATGGGGGGTTGGCTGCCCTTCGGCTACGATATCTCGAGCCGCGTCCTGGTCGGCGAAGAGAACGTCCTCGCCGTCCGCCTCGACAACACCGACAGCCCCGTGACCGGCCCTAAGCCGCTCCCGCAGCTCGACTTCAATCCGTATCACGGCGTCTACAGGAACGTCCACCTGATCACCAAGGACCGGCTGCACATCACCGACCCCATCCTGGCGGACAAGCCGGCGAGCGGCGGCGTATTCGTCACGTACCCAGACGTCTCTCGTGACGCGGCCACAGTGCGTGTACAGGTCCACGTGCGGAACGACGGTCCGGCCGCCCGCGAGTTCCGGGTTCGCGCGCGGCTTCTCGACGCGGAGGGCCGGGTGGCGGCCGAGGCGTTCTCCGATCCGGTCCGTTTGGATTCCGGCGCCGA
>JBDHHL010000632.1:0-2093 GCA_039589375.1 Gemmatimonadota bacterium
GACGATGCGGCGTTCACGGTGGAGCCGGGGCCGTTCGGCGGGACCGTGGTTCCAGCGACGGTCGCCAGTTGGGGTGAGACGATCACGATCACGGCAGCCGCCGGCACCTTCGATGACGACACGGAAGTCACATTCGACGGGTTGGAACCGTACGTGGTCTCCTTCGACTCGACTTCCGAGTTCGTGGTCGTCGGGCCCGTCGGGATGGGCGGCTCGCCTTCCGAGCTGTTGATCCTCGACGCGGGGGAGAGCCAGCTGGCGTTCGTGACGACCGTCGAGGTGACCGACCCCGACCCGATGGACGCGAACGAGCCGAACAATGACTTGCCGGAGGCCACGCCGAGGACGCTACCGGTCGACGAGTGGGTCAGCGTGGACGAGGACCTGGACCGCTCGGACTATTTCATCCTGAACTTGGCGGCCGAGACGACGATCAACTTCAACGTTGACTGGAATTACCCGGACGCCGATGTGGATGTGTACATCTACGACTCGGGCGGTGCGGACACCGGACTGTACGGGTGCGCGACCGGGGACGTTCCCGAGGCCTGCACTCATACGCTGGGCGCGGGGACCTGGTACATCGAGATCTACGTCTGGGACGGACACGGACACGGCTGGCTCACGACGTGGTTCAAGATGAGTCAGTAGAGAGTTGGCACAATAAGAATCGAGCCCCCGTCTTGGGGGCTCGTTCTTTTTAGGGCCTGCGCCAGGCATGGTGAACGGGCTCCGCGACAGGGGCCCCGGCATCGATCACGGTGACGCTACCGCGCGGCCCTCCGCGTGGGCGGCGATGCGCCGGGTGAGGGCCGCCGCGATATCGAAGCCCGGGTGACCCAGTGGAACACGCCGCAGGCGCGCGTTATCGAGCTCGTCGGTGATGACCTCGTACGGATTGTAAAGCGGCTCGCACTGGAGCACCGTAATCGAGTCACCTCTGGCGGCAAGGAAGCGAAGCTTCACCAATCGCTCTGTGTTGTCCCAGATCTTGCTGTCGAAGAACGCGGGATATTTGGCGAGGTCGATGAAGCCGCTCTCGGCGATACCCGACTCCGGCTCGTAGCGCCTGAGATCGATCCGCTCCTGCATCAGCACGCGGCTGGTGGACTGCATCACCGTGTCGCGGTAAGCGTTCACCTCGACGATGATTATGCCATCGTGAATCTGGAGGTCATTCCCGGTCTGACCCGCTTTGGTGCCACAAGCGCTGACCACCACAAGGGCAACCAGTGCAAACCCGGCAATTCGCGGGTGGCCCAGGGAAGGGCGCCTGGAGTCTCGTGCGTCTGTCAAGCACTCCGCGGCGATCGGCGGCTGCCACTGTAGATGCCTCTGAATGTACATATGCTTATGACCCTCCGTGCGGTGGACGTCGGTGACTGAGTCCACCCTGCTCGACGTTCGTTGCGCGAGCCGCTGAGGCGCCCCAGGTGCGATCATGAACCTGCCTCAGAAGTGCTGGGCTGGCAAGGGCGCCGCGGACTCTCCGCCTACCTTTCCTTGTTTCCGTATAGTACACTTCAGGCAAGCCCACGTTCGGTCTTCGGGGGTCGCACGGCTGCCGGACTCGAGTGGGTCGACCTACCTGGTGTACGTGATGAGACGGTGGCTTTGCCGCATCGACGTGGCGATCCTGCTGCTTGGCCTAGGATCCGGGGAAGCGGCCGGCGTGCAGGCTGACGCCTCCAGTCAACGAGTCGCGCTCGCGCGGGCGGACTCGGCGCTGGCCGCACTCGAAGCAGGCGACCTGCGACGGGCCAGGCAACTGGCCGAAGATGCGGTCGAGCTCACCCCTGATGATCCCAGGGCCCTGATCGGACTCGGTCGGGTGCACCTAGCCTGGCCTCGGATCGGTCGCTTCAAGGCGCTGGAGTTGTTCCGGCGCGCGGCGCGCCAGACACTCGAAGATCCGGAGCCCCACTACTGGATTGGGCGGACCGGTGTGGCGTTGCTCGGCGACGACGGCGAGGCGATCGCGCGTCGGGGCCTGGAACGGACGCTGGCGCTGGATCCGCTCTACCAAGACGCCTGGCAGCTATGGCGACGACTCTATCGGGGTCCCGAGGAACGAGCCCGGATGGTAGAGCTGC
>JBDHHL010000633.1:0-2084 GCA_039589375.1 Gemmatimonadota bacterium
GTGGATGAACGTTCTCGGCCCCGATTTGGAAGGAGCGGCGGTCGTCGATCTATTTGCGGGGACGGGCGCCCTGGGGCTGGAAGCGCTTTCCCGCGGTGCGGGGCACGCGACGTTCGTCGAGCGAGACAGACGCGTTCTCGATTCGCTGCGGCAGAATATCGCGGCGCTCGACGCAGGCGACCTGTGTACGGTGGTTAGTGCCAACGTGTTCACATACCTGGATACGTTGGCGCCGGAATCGTTCGACCTCGCCGTGGCCGATCCGCCCTACGCCAAGGGCCTGGCGGACCGGCTCGTCAAGCGGTATATGCGGATTCCGTTCGCACGCATTCTCTCCGTGGAACACGGGGCAGGCGAACGGCTCGAGTTGCCGGCGACCGCGGAAGAACGCCGCTACGGTGATACCGTCATCGCGTTCATCGTCGCCGCCGATCTGAAAGAGGAGGAACAATGAGCGAACCGAGGGTCGCCATCTACCCGGGTACCTTCGACCCGTTGACCCTGGGTCACGAAGATATCGCCCGCCGCAGTCTCAAGTTCGTCGATCGTCTCATCCTGGCGGTGGCGCACCATCCGACCCACCAGAAAGACCGGCTCTTCTCGGTGGAGGAACGGATCGAGATGATCAAGGAATGCTTCGCGAACGAGCCGCGCGTAGATGTGGCCGAGTTCAGCGGCCTGCTGGTGGATTTCTGTCAGGAGATCGGGGCGTGGATGGTCGTCCGGGGACTGCGGGCGGTGAGCGACTTCGAGTACGAGTTCCAGATGGCTCTGATGAATCGCGAACTTCTTCCCGAGCTCGAGATGGTGTTCATGACCCCGGCCGGGGAATACACGTTTCTCAGCGCGTCTCTGGTGCGGGAGATCGCATCGCTCGGCGGCGACGTCTCTCGCTTCGTCTCCTCACCGGTGCTGCGGCGCCTGGAGCAGCATATCCCCGGCTAGCCGATGGCGTTTCTCTGCAAGCTGGCGGAACGTGCGGTCGGCACGAACAGGCGGATCGTCCTGGTGGAAGGCCACGACGAGCGCGTCCGCGAGGCGGCCGTTCAGCTACAGAAAGGCGAGCACGTCGAGCCGGTCCTGCTGGTCCCCGATACGTCGTTCGATGGACCGGCCGGCTGGAGCGGCCCTGCCCGTTGCCCGGCCGAAGATTCCGACCTGGGACGTTACGCCGAGCTCTACCGCGAGGTTCGCGGGGCGGACGCCGTCGATGCCGCGACGGCGCGTGAGCGGGCCGCCGATCCGCTGTACTTCGCCGGCCTCATGATACGGGCCGGTGACGCGGACGGGGCTATCGCGGGCGCCGTCAACGCCACGGCAGATGTCGTTCGTGCCGCGCTCAGGTGCGTCGGGATGGCCCCGGGCGCCCAGATGGTCAGCGGCGCCTTCTATATGGTCGTCCCCTCGTTCCGTGGGACGCCGGAACACGAGGTACTGACGTTCGCCGACGCCGGCGTCATCCCGGACCCCGACGCCGGGCAACTGGTCGAGATCGCCGCTCAGGCCGCGCGCATGCGGCGAGCGATCGTGGGCGACGAGCCGAGGATCGCGTTCCTCTCTTTTTCGACCCGCGGCAGCGCCGACGACCCCGCTGTGGAGAAGATGAGGGTCGCGCACACCAGGTTCCGCGAGATCTATCCCGACGTGGCGGCCGACGGCGAGTTGCAGGCGGACGCGGCGCTGATCCGGCACGTCGCGCAGCGGAAAGCGCCGGACAGTCCTATCGCCGGCCACGCCAACGTGCTAATCTTCCCCGACCTGGGGGCAGGTAACATCGCCTACAAGCTCGTGGAACGCCTTGCCGGAGCCACCGCTATCGGGCCGATCCTGCACGGCTTGGCCCGGCCGTACAACGACCTCTCCCGGGGCGCGGACCCGGCGAGCATCGAGTGCATCGCGCACGTTACGGCGTTGATGGCCGCGGGGTCTTGATCCGGAGCCATCGCCGGGTAGAGTATTCCAGGGTCGTCTAGCATGGAGGGCAGATGAACTTCGAAGTTGCACATCACGACGGTGTGACGATAGTCGAGGTCACGGGGCAGTTGATCGTGGGGAACCGGCAGGAGTTGAAGGACGACGTGCTG
>JBDHHL010000634.1:0-2079 GCA_039589375.1 Gemmatimonadota bacterium
AGCACTGCCCGCGGCCCGGTCAGGAACGGGTGCTGCAGGCGCGCTCAACAGCTGGAGACGCAGACGGGAGATTACAATCATGAAACCCATTCTATCGCTCGCCTTGCTCGCCCTGATCGTGGGGACCGTGACAACGGGGCAAGCGCAGGTGGTCGAGCGGGGCAACTTCAATGTGGTCATCGGGGGAGGCGCGGTCATGCACCCGAACCACAGCGCGCTCGTACCTGTGTCGCCGATGTTGAATCTGCAGGGCCAGCTGCTCGTGACCGAGAACCTTGGGGTCGGATTCGCGCTCGATTACACGCGGACGTCGACGGATAACGACATCTTTCCGTACGCGCAGTTCCGATTCTCCACCACAGACTCGACGCTGTTGGTCTCGCTACGGCAGCCCGTGTCGGTGTTCAATTATCAATTCATCGGCATGTTGGGGACCAGCGTCGGCGAGAAACTCTATCCGTTCCTGGTGGGCGGGGTCGGCGGCTACACCGTGTATCTGGACCCGCAGCAGAACGATAAATCGGTCCGGCAAACGGATCTCGCATTTACCCTCGGTGGCGCGGTGAAGATCGGAATCGGCGGCTCCAGCAGTATCGAGCTCAACGTGCGTGACATCATCTGGACGGGCTTCGACCGCGACCTGATGAATCCGCTGACGGATCGCAAATGCCGGGAGTCCGGCGTGAACCAGTTCAGTGGCAATGTTTGCCCGAACGAGCGATTCCCGTTCTTGGACCCGGAGCTCTCCGACAGCAACTGGTCGGAGGCCAACGAAACCGTACACAATCTCGTGTTTTCGGTGGCCTTCTCGTTCATCCCGCGTTTGTGAGACGCGAGAGGCCGCCGAAGCGCGCGGCTTTCGAGGATTCTTGGCGAGCTACGTACATGACTAGACTGTGACCTAGCGGAGTGATTCCATGGGAACAAGAAGAGTCCGACGCCTAGCGCGGCTGGGGGTAGCCGGGGCGATGGTAGTGCTGCTTACAGGCTGTCCAGACCAGGCTGCGGATATCATTGAGCCAAAATCCACGATCCTGGACTTCGACGTGGCTCCGCTGCCCGATGCGAGCTTGCCGGGGGGCGACGTTGCGATCGATAATCTGGTCCTCGCGGACTTCGACCTGTCGCGCAACAATGGCGATGCTTTCGACCGGGCAACCGATGCGCTGCCGGCGTACGATGAAGCTTCCGCTGACTGGATATGGGGTGGGCCGGCCGATGCGTCGGTCGACGGCCGCGCACCGACGCTCCTTCAGCAGACACCCGTCGTGGTGGGTACGGGCCTGCTGGTGGAATCGCCGGCGGATCAGGGCGGCCCGTACTACAATATATGGGTCAGCGGCGTTATGGAGGGGCTGACGCCGAACACGCAGTACACGGTGGCGTTCGTGCGCTACGGAGTCGATGTGAAAGCGGAGCTGGACCAGGCGGCGATCATGCGTGGTGAGCCGATCACGCAGCCGGACTCCCTGGTCGTGCTGAACCCTAACCCCCTGGGCGACCCCAACGTCGACATCAATTTCTCGACGACGGGTAACGAAGGCGATACGATTCCCGCGCAGCCGGGCGGGAACCCCTTCATCATCGGCAACGCCACGGTCGACGCCGGCGGGGTCTCGGACTTCGGCATCATGATCAGCGCCACGGACGCCGTTACAGGCGGTAACCCGTACTTCTGGACCAGTGAGGACACTATTCCGACCGCTGCCATGCTCGACTCGGCGATGTTTGGCCGCAACGACGGTGTGGCTTTCGCTCCAACGAGCTACAACTACATCGTTATGTTCGAGGGGCTCGGCGTGACCGGCAGGACGGTCGCGCGCTGGCAGGTAGCGCAGGACCTCGACCTGAACGGGGACCCACTGAGTAATGCGTTCTACCCGTACCCAACGGATGCCTTCACCTTGGAGGAGCTGATCGCGGCGCCGGGCGGTGCCGGGCGGCCGGACAGCATATCGGTCGAGCTCTTCAACGCCAAGCCTCTCGCGGGGAGCAACGTGTGGCAGGCGTGGCTGGTGAACCGGGATGAGCGCCCGATTACCGTGATCCCGGCCGTGAGTACATACGAGCGGGTGGCCA
>JBDHHL010000635.1:0-2077 GCA_039589375.1 Gemmatimonadota bacterium
CGGCGGGTGACGTAAACGGCGCAGCATCATTCGGTCGCCTCCACCAGGAGGGCTGGGAGGTGGGCGAAGCTGCGGCGCGCGGAGAGCCGGCCCCGGAGAGCGCCCGCAAGCCAGAGGAGCTGATCCGCGCGCTTCCAGCGGATGTCGGCTGTGCTGGCTCGAAGCGCTTCGTCTGCAAGTGCATGGATGTGACACGCAAGGAGATCCAGGTCTCCATCGCGGAAGGCTATGACCAGATCGAAACGCTGAAACGCCTGACGAGCATGGGGATGGGACGCTGTCAGGGCAAGACCTGCTATGAGGCGGGTGCTCGGCTCGCAGCCCTCGACATACCCGATGCGGCCGAGGACGGCGTGCCCACGACGATGCGCCCTCCCTTCGCCCCTGTGTCCCTGGGCGTGCTCGCCGGCCGTGCTCCCCACCTCGTTCCAATCCGCCGTACACCCATGCACGACTGCCACGTGCAAGCCGGGGCGTCCTTCCTCGCGGCCGGCCTCTGGAAGCGCCCTGAGACCTACACGAGCACGCACGAAGAGGCGATGGCCGTACGCCATGGGCTCGGGATCATCGACGTGAGCACTCTCGGCAAGCTGGAGATCTCCGGCCCGGACGTGCTCGATCTTCTCCACTTCATGCTGCCGGGGCGGTACGCGAAGCTGGCAATCGGCAAGGTGCGCTATCACACGATGATCGGCGAAGATGGCGTTGTCTACGAGGACGGCACCATCGCGCACGTCGAGCAGGGCCGATACTTCATTTCGTGCACGACGGGCAACGCCGCGGCCATCCTTCACAACTTTCGCTGGTGGATCATGACCGAGGGGTTCGACGTGCGCTTGAAGAACCTGAGTCCGGTGCTCGCCGCCGTGAACGTCACTGGGCCGATGGCACGCAAATATGCCGAGGAGCTCGTCGAAATCGATGTCTCGAACGAGGCCTTCCCCTACATGGCCTTTCGCTTCGCACACATCGAAGGGATTCGCGTCTACCTCTTCCGAATCGGCTTCACCGGAGAGCTCGCCTACGAGATCCACTTCCCCGCCGAATACGGCGAATCGATGTGGACGGTTCTGATGGAGAGAGGCCAACGCTACGGGATCAAGCCCTTCGGCGTCGAAACCCAGCGCGTCCTGCGCCTGGAGAAGGGACACATCTTGCCCGGAACGGACACCGACGCGCTGACGAATCCCTACGAGGCAGGCGTCGACTTCACCATCAAGGAGGGCAAGCCCGATTTCCTGGGCAAGGCTTTCCTCGCACAGTCCAAGGCCCGAGGGATCCGGGACAAGCTGATCGCGTACCAGCTCAAGCCTGGCGATCCCATCCCGGACGATGGTGTCGTAATTCTCGACGCCGGGCGGCTGATCGGCCGGGTGACGAGCTCGCGGCTGAGTCCAACCCTCGGCCACGGCATCGGGCTCGGTTGGGTGGAGAAGCACTACGCAGAGCCGGGAACGCCCATCGAGATCCGGCTGGCAAACGGGCAGAGCGTGTGGGGCCAGGTACTCGAGGGCCACTCGGCCTACGACCCCAGAGGAGAGAGGCTACGGCTATGACTGCGTTGGTCAAGCGATCACCCCTGTCGGCCGTTTACCGCGAGCAATGTGCGGATGTCCAGCCCATCAAAGGCTGGGAGATGGCGATTCACTTCGGGGATCTCGCGGCAGAGAAGCGCGCGCTCGAAGAAGGCTGCGTGCTCGTCGATTGGTCACATGTCGGAAAGATCCAGATCCGCGGGCGGGACGCCGCAGATCAGGCCGAGCGGCTCCGCAGCGGAGCGATGAGGCTCGCCCCGCTGCAGGCGATCGGCGACGACGATCTGGCCATCCTGCGTCTGGTAGCGGACGAGTTCCTGGTTCTCTGTGACAGCGGACAGCTCGACCAAGAGATGGCGCGTCTCGAGGAGGGGAGCAGCGCGATCTGCGACTGCTCGGGCGCGCTGGGCGCGCTGCTCCTTGCGGGCGCACGGAGGGATGAGGTGATCGAGCGCTCCGCCGCCATGGATCTCAGCGCTCGGGCCCTCGGTTCGGGCGGCGTGGTGCAGACGACGCTGCACACGATTCCCTGCACCGTCTAC
>JBDHHL010000636.1:0-2075 GCA_039589375.1 Gemmatimonadota bacterium
GGTCATCGACTTCGGCGGCCAGTACGCTCACCTGATCGGCACCAAAGTGCGGCGACTGGGGGTCCTGGCCGAGATCCGCCAGCCCGAGGATCCCATCGAGGCCTTCGCCCCGTACAAAGGCATCATCATCTCCGGTAGTCCCAGCCTCTCGGCTCACGGCGAGGACTCGGCATACACGAAAGCGATCTACGACCTCGATATCCCGATCGTCGGCTTCTGCTTCGGCCATCAGGAGATCGCGAAGCACTACGGCGGCGAGGTGATCCACGGCGGGCGTCAATGGGGTCGCGCCGATCTCCACCTGGCGGGCCAGCACCCGCTGTTCGCCGGGCTAGGACCGGTCGAGCCCGTCTGGATGAGCCACTTCGACAGCGTCGTCTCCCTGGGCCCTGAGTTCCGCGAGCTGGGTTGGAGCGTGACGACGGAAGGTGGGCCCGGCCATCGCTTTGCGGCGATCGGTTCCGATTCGTTGCGTCGCTACGGCTTCCAGTTCCATCCCGAGGTGGACGACACTGTCCACGGCGACAAGATGCTCGCGAACTTCGTGTTCGAAATCTGCGCCTGCAAAGCTACCTGGTCGATGGAAGCTTTCCTCGAGGATGAGATGGCGAAGCTGCGGGAGCAGGTCGGTGACCGCTCTGTATTCCTCCTCGCCTCGGGCGGTGTTGACTCCACTGTGGCGGCGACCCTGCTCTTCCGCGCCCTCGGTCCGGAGCGCGTGGACCTGCTCCACATAGACAACGGGTTGATGCGCAAAGACGAGAGCGCGCGGGTGATCGAGTTTTTCCGCGGCCTCGGTCTGGGCTCACACGTTCTGTTCGCTGATGCGAGCGATCGTTTCCTCGCCGCTCTCGACGGCCTCATCGAGCCGGAGGACAAACGCCGCGCCATCGGTGATGCTTTCATCGACGTCTTCCGCGATGAGGCCGAGCGTCTCGGCCTGCACGACCACCTGCTCGGACAGGGCACGATCTATCCCGACACTATCGAGACCGGGGGCACGGAGCGCGCCGATACGATCAAGACACACCACAACCGCGTGCCGGAGATCGAGGAGATGCTGGCGCAGGGCCGGGTGGTCGAGCCGCTGGCCGAACTCTACAAAGTCGAGGTGCGCGAGCTGGGAGAGAAGATGGGGATCCCGCACAGGCTGGTTTGGCGGCATCCCTTCCCGGGCCCCGGCCTCGGGGTCCGTCTCCTCTGCGGCGACGGCGAAGGCGACGTCGAGGGGCTCGAGGAGATCGCGCCGCTGGTCGCGGAGGTCGGCCGCCACTACAACCTCGACGCCGAAGTGCTTCCGATTCGTTCGGTCGGCGTGAAGGCCGACCTCCGTGCCTACGAGCACCCGGCGCTCGTGAGCGGCGAAGCCCCCTGGGAGACCCTGCTCGCCGCCGCTTCGGTACTGACGGCCGAGGTTCCGGGCATCAACCGCTGCATCTGGAACCTCGGCGACGGGCCGCCGGCCACCGTCGTGCCGCTCGCCGCCACAGTGACGCGGGGGCGGCTGGATCTGCTGCGCGAGGCCGACTATCTGGTCATGGAAGGGCTGCGACGCCACCGCCTTTACGACGCGATCTGGCAGTGCCCGACGGTTCTGGTCCCTCTGGATCTCGCTGGTGACGGGGGCGAGCTCGTGGTGATCCGACCCGTGCGGTCTAAGCGGGCGATGACGGCGGCGCCGGTGGATCTCCCGGCCGCGCTGCTCGACGAGCTGCGCCGCGACGTGCTGGGGCTGCGCGGCGTGTCCGGACTCGCGCTCGACCTCACGTCGAAGCCGCCGGGCACGATCGAGTGGGAGTGAAGTCGGGAGGGCTCCGCCGACTGACTGCTGCTGCAACCGCTACGAACCGGATCGTCCCGTTCGGCGCCCCCATCACGTTAGGCAAATCACGGCTCGGCTCGGCTCGCGTTGCCAGATCTCCCGCATCCGCTCATCTTCAGGTCGACCAAGAACGAGTTTAGTCATCGCCCCAACTCTTCGCGTAAGGATGTCCGGCCTGAAAAGGCTCATCATCGAGATCCACAAGCGATCTCTCTGGCAAGTCTTAGCGGTCTATATGGGCGCGGCCCGGATC
>JBDHHL010000637.1:0-2019 GCA_039589375.1 Gemmatimonadota bacterium
GGTCGTGCTCGGCGGCCCCGCCATGACCGGCCTGTCCTCGAGATAGTGCCGGATGTCCATCGCGAGTCCGTTCGCCGTCTCGTAGCGGCGCGTGCGGTCCTTGTCCATCGCCTTGAGCACGATCCAATCCAACTCGCCGCGAAGCCGGCGCGTGAGCGCGCGCGGATCGGTGGCAGCGGCATGCGCGGCTGATTTCGGCGATCCTGCGCCGAGCCCGCTTGCCTTCGTGCTCGGCTTGGGGGGCTCTTCCTCGCGGAGGATCCGCTGCATCTCCGCGTAGCCCTTCTCCGCGAGAGTCACGGGATCAAAGGGAAGCGCGCCGGCCAAAAGCTCGTACAGCACGACGCCGAGCGAGTAGATGTCGGTGCGGGTGTCCACATCGAGCGCGCCCATCTCCGCCTGCTCCGGGCTCATGTAGGCAGGCGTCCCCATGAGCTGACCCTGCTGCGTGTAGATGGTTTTCTCGGTGAGGCTCGACGTCGTCGCCTTGGCGATGCCGAAGTCGATTACCTTGGGGCGCGGGCTCCCGTCGATCACGGTGACGAGGATGTTGGAAGGCTTCAGATCCCGGTGGATGATTCCCTTCTGGTGCGCGTGCTGGACCGCTCGGCACACGGGGATAAAGAGCTCGAGGCGATCCTTGATCGACAGTGCATGGCGGTCGCAGTAATCGGTGACGGGAACGCCCTTCACGAGATCCATCACGAAGTACGAGCGGCCGCTCTGGGTCTCCCCGGCGTCCAGGACCTTCGCGATGTTCGGGTGATCCATCAGAGCGAGCGCCTGGCGCTCAGCCTCGAACCGGGCCAGCACCGCCTTCGTGTCCATGCCCGCCTTGAGGATCTTGAGAGCGACGCGGCGCCGGACCGGCTCCACCTGCTGGGCGGCGTAGATCTCGCCGAACCCGCCCTCGCCGATTCGTTCGAGGATCCGGTAGGGCCCGATGGTGTCCGGCTCGGAGCCGAGGGCCTCGGACGGCCGGATCTCGATCGGGGAAGACTGAACGTCCCGGGAGTCCCGATTCTCCACCATGCCCGGAGAGTAGCGACACCGGGCATTCCCTTGCCAGGGTTTCCGACACCCGCGCCGCGCCTCCCGGGCCATCCCGCACCGGATAGAAATCACCCCCCCCGGGCCCGGGAGTTGGCTAGAATGCCCGTGGCCGCCCCGGAAATACAGATCGGGAGGAGTCCTATGCGACTTAGCATCCCCCTGTTCCTCCTCACCCTCTTGTTCCTGCTCTCCCGTCCCGCCGCTGCAACCGTATTCATCAACGAGTTCGACCGGGGCGGGACGCCCGATACCGTGGAGATCTTCAACGGCGGAATGTCCGCGCAGGACCTCACGGGCTGGTATCTGCTCAACAGCGCGGGCGACACGCTGTTTCTCTCGGGGACCCTTCCCCCCGATAGCTTCGCCACCAGCACCCAGGGAGACTTTGTCGCGGAAAGCGGGCAGATCGAGCTGCTCGATTCCACCGACAGCCTGATGGACGCGGTGCCCTACGGCGACCAGGGCGGCGCTCCGCTGCCTCCGCCGGGTTACTCCTGCGCACGGCACACGGACGGCAACAAGACCAACAACGACGCCGACGACTGGACTCTCGACAAGACGGCAACGTTTGGTGCGCCGAACGATCCACCGGTGCCCGAGCTCGGCACCGTATCCGTCGTCATGAGCGAGATCGGAAGAGCGACCGGTCCAAATCCGCTTCGCGCCGGGAGCTGCAGCTTCACACCGCAGATCGAGCTGTTCAACCGGTGTCTGTTCGACGTGAACGTGACGAACTGGTTCCTGACCGATGGCCGCGATATTCAGGTGCTCTCCGGGACGGTTCCCGCGGACAGCTTCCTCGTCTTCACCTTCCCGACGAACTTCTGCTTCGAGGAAACCCGCGTCATCTACATGTTCGACCACCTGGACCGGCGAATCGACCAGTGGGGAATCGCCGGTTCCTCGATCGTCGACGAGACCGAGAGCTGGCAACGTGTTCCAAACGGCGCCGGCCCATTCGACGGG
>JBDHHL010000638.1:0-2339 GCA_039589375.1 Gemmatimonadota bacterium
CGGGTACAGCAGTTTCTCCTCCAGCCGGCTCAGCTCCTCCGCAATGCTGAGGACCTCTGATTTGATCTCCTGGATCTGTTCGTCGAGGCCCCTCATCTGCTGTTGGTCGTTTTGTTCGGCCCAGCCGTGGGCACTGCCCAGGCAGAGCAGGAGGGCAAAGACGAAGGCGCGCGCTGCAGCCGAGATTAGCTCGCAACGCAGGCGCGCCCAACTATCGGACGGCAGGTGCGTGAAACTCCCACCGGGTTCGATGGCGAGTGTGTTCGTGATCCGGTTGCGTCGAGCCATGGCGTTCCTCGTTTCACTGACACAGCGATCGAGAGGGCAAAGCAGACCCGCCCCGGCCGATCGGGCTTTCCCGCCCGCAGCCGCACCTGGGAACCTGCAACCGCAATGCCACGAGCCGATCGGCCCCGCTTTATGGAGAATCCGGGTAGTCCCGCTGACAATTCGGTCATTCGCGGCCCCAATTCCGTACGCGTCGTGTTGGTTCGTCGGCACGACGTGTCCCGCCGAAGGACGCGCCGTTACGCGCCGTTTCAAAATCTCCACCACTGTCACCGACACCGCGTTTGTCGTAGAGCAGAACCGCGAGCCCGCTGTGGAGGATCGTGTTCGCGATCACGCGGTACGAGAGGCCCTGACGCAGCGACGCCTGCTCGAGGTGCTTATTGCCTCTCCGGCGACCAGTCCGTGATTGCGACGATACGGATGAAGCGAAATCCGCCGTTAGGGTGAGGGAGTCTCGGGCAGCCCGACGCGCCGCAGAATCGATTCGAAGCGCGGATGACCCCGCAGCGGCTTGAAAAGCGGCCAGTGCCCCAGCACGTAGAGCACCGGATCCCGCACCTCGCACCCACGCTCCAGATGGGAAAGCGCCCGGTCCGTCTGCCCCAGAGCAGCCGGAACCATGGACAGCGCAAACGGCGACAGATACCCCACCTCGGCCCGCCGCTCCATCTTCCCCTGAACCTTTCGCGCCTCGTCCTCGCGCCCGCTGAAGGCCAGTGCCGCGCCCCGCTCCGCCTCCGGCCATGGATGCCCCGAAAGCTCCAGCGACTTGTCGAAGGAATGGATGGCGTCGTCGTAGCGGCCCTGCAGCATCGCGTGCATACCCACGGTGCGATGCGTGAAGAAGTTCGAGGGATCCCGCGCGACGGCTCGCTCCAGGTGCGGGGCGGCTTCGTCATACCGCTCTCCGACCGTGAGGGCGATACCCATCATGACCTGAGGAAAGGTACCAAGCGGATCCGCCTCCAGACCCAGACGGCATTGCTCGATGCCCTCCTCCGCCCTTCCGTGGATGAGCTGGAGAACGTGAAAGCCGTACCAGTAGCGGGTCAGAGGGTAGCGAGGGTCGAGCTCGATCGCGCGACGGAACCCCGTTTCAGCCGCGGCGAAGTCCCAGCCCTGGAGAGCGGTGACGGCCAGCGCCGTGTGCGCTTCGGCCGAGGCGTCATCGATGGCCAGAGCCTTGGTTGCGGCGTCCTTCGCCTTGGGCAAGACCTCCCCCGAGGGCTTCACGCCGTAGAACGCCCACATGCTGTTCACGTCGGCGACGCCCGTGTGGGCCAGCGCGTAGGCCGGATCCAGCTCCAGCGCCTTCTCGAAGAACTGGAGTCCCTTGAGCAAACCGTCGCCACGCTGGTCCCAGTGGAAGCGGCCCCGCAGGTAGAGATCGTACGCTTCGAGATTGTTCGTGCCTCGCCGCGTCCCGCCCGATGCCTGGTCGGCCCCGAGAGTAACCTGCAGCTTACGCGTGATGGCCGAGGCGATCTCGTCCTGGACGGCGAACACGTCGTCCATCTCTCGGTCGTAGCGCTCGGACCACAGGTGGTAACCGTCGGCCGCCTCGATGAGCTGCGCCGTGACGCGCAGTCGATTCCCGGCCTTGCGCACGCTGCCCTCGAGCACCGTGTCGACGTGGAGCTGCGCCGCTACTTCCTCGACCGTGGGCGACTTCCCCTTGAACGAAAAAGAAGACGTGCGCGCCGCGACGCGAAGATCCTTGAACTGCGTCAGCGCTGTTCTCGTATCCCCAGGGACCTCCGCAGTCCTCGGGGGGACACGCGTTCTCTCCGGCTACGCAGCGCGGGTACTTCACCTTCGGCTCTCGGGGCATGATCTTGTCGAGAACGATTTCGTGCTCCCAGCCATCCCCGAATCCATTTCGGGAGCGGGGCGCTCCAGATTCCGCCGGTCCATGGGGGTAGACTCGCGGCAGAGGGGAGTAGGACATGGCACCGTCCCACGCATCATGGTGGCGCAATTGCGCACCCGAGGACGATTCGGAGATCTCGACCATCGATGGAATGGTCGATCAGCTTGCGCCTCTTTCT
>JBDHHL010000639.1:0-2976 GCA_039589375.1 Gemmatimonadota bacterium
GACTGATCATGATCAGCACCTCGCAGGCGCCGAGACCGACGACGAGCAGCGCTCCCCAGCGTCCCAGCTGGCCGGTTTTCATGCCGATCCTCCCGTCACTGATGGATAGGGAATTCCATCGCCGCAACCCAACCGGACGCCGACGAGCACCTGCGTCCCGCGGCAATCGATTCGAGCCTACACGCGCGCCCTGTTCCAGGGAAGGCTCCCCGCGCAGTTCGTCAAGCGGATAGGCGTTTCAAGAACCTTTTCAGGTCCGAGGAGCCCGTTACTGCAAATCCCTCGGAGACGACCCCATTGCGCGATCCCTTGGCACTGGCAGCTCGGCAGGGAACGCCAGCCCCCCGCGCCGCTCCATCTCCCTCACGCGCTTGAGCTGAGCGGCCATGTCGGTTTCGATCTCGGCGATCATCGCCTGAAACTCAGGTTCGCCATGCAGAGATTCCAGACTCAGATCACGCTTGAGGAAATACCACCAAAGCGTGCGCCAGCCTTCGTCGATGGCTTGGCGAAGGGCCGACAACGCTTTCTGCTTGTCACCCTGTAATGCGTAGATCTCCACGTCAGCGATCCCATAGCCGGCCTCACCAAGGCGCGGAAGGGTCTGGATGTACTGGAGGCTGCGATTCAGCAGTAGATCCGCCCGATCCTGCTCGCCGCTCTTGGCTAAGACGAGCGCGAGATCGATTGCCGGCTGATAGTTCATGCTGCCGACCTTTGGGTCATCGTCCTTCAGCAATTCGGGATAGCTCTTTTCATACAGGGCGCGCGCTTCGGGGTATCGGCCGGCTCTGAGTTCATGGTCTCGTAGAAGAAGCGGCACGAAGAGCGGATCCAATGCAAAAGCTCTGCGCGCATAATCCAGGGCGAGCGCTTCCTCATCCCGGTACAAGTGCAAGAGTTGCATTGCGATATTGGGCCAGACGCTTTCCGGGCCCAGCTCGATGGACTGCCCAATCCACGACTCGGCTCTATCGAAATCACCGAGGTCCAAGAAAAGCATACCGAGAGCAGAAGAATCGAGGGGATTGCCAGGATCGAGAGATATGCCTCTCGCATACCAAACCACGGCTTCATCGAGTCTTCCTGAGACGAGCGCATAATGTTCGCCAATAGTGATATAGGTGTGGGCGTAGCTCGGATCGACCTCAAGCGCTCTCTCAAGCCAGGCCAAAATAGTGATATAGGTGTGGGCGTAGCTCGGATCGACCTCAAGCGCTCTCTCAAGCCAGGCCAAGGCCTCGTCAAATCGGCCCAGGGCGTCGAGAGCGTGTCCGGGCCTATGGATTACGGCCGCTGACAAGGGATCCAACTCAGCCGCCTTCCTCAGCAGCGTCAGTGACTCCTCATACCGGTCCAATTCGATACGCAGTAGGTCACTGTAACTGGTATACGCAGGTACATAGTTGGGGTTCAGCTCCAGAGCGCGTCGAAACGCGAGCTCGGCGCCTTCTTCGTCCCCCTTCCACCACTTAATTTGCGCGAGCGATTTATGGGTTTCCCCCAATTGATCATCCAGCGCCAGGGCCTTGTCCGCCGCGGCTTGCGCTCTCTTAAGCCCCTCTTCTGACGCTAAGCTGCCAAGGTACATTTGCAGGCTGTAGCTGTCTGCCAGACCGACATAGGCCAGCGCAAACCCCGGATCCAGCTCCATGGCTCGCTGGAAATAATCGACCGCTTCCACCGCTGCTGCGGCCGGTTCTCTCGCCAAGCGTTGTGTGCCAAGAAAATACGCTTTGAGGGCGGCCATGTTTTCAGTGGGGACGGTGTTGAGTTGATGCTCTTCTTGTGGTGACAACGCGGCTTGCAACGCATTTGCAACGGTTTTGGCGACGTCGCTCTGGATCGAAAAGATATTCGCAGCCGTCAATTCGCGGTCGTACGTCTCTGTCCAGAGGTGAGTATCGCTCTCCGCCTCGATTAGCTGAGTCGTGATTCGCACCTGATTTCCAGCAAGGCGCACACTTCCTTCCAGGATGTTCGCTACACCCAGTTCGGCGGCGATCTTGGGCAGGGGCGGCCTACTTTCCCCCTTATAGCCCATGACCGAGGTGCGCGAGATCACCTTGAGATCCCGAATTTTCGAGAGTTGGGCCAGGACTTCATCGTGGATGCCGTCCGCGAAGTAGGCATCCTCTGGATCGGGGCTGATATTGGCGAACGGCAGCACGGCGATCGACTTCTCTCGCGCAACGGATGGCTGCTCGGGCTCGGCTTCGAGCACGAATTTATCCACGGCGAGGTAGACGACAGCAATCGCCAGCAGCCCGATGATCGCGAAGTCGAGCTTGCGGCCCGTCCGGTGGGTGATGGATTCAGCGCGATCAACATTAGCTTCTCGCTTGATCCCCTCCGGCGTCAGCTCGAACGCCCAGGCGAAGATCAGGGCGAGCGGAAAGCCCACAGCAACGAGGAAAACCAGAAAGGTAAGCGTCCACTCCGGCAAACGTAGGGCGGGCAGGATGACCGAAGCCACTTCGATGAGCAGCCAGGCGACGATCGCGTAGGCCGCGCCTACCCGGAAGACGTTGCGGCGTCTCAGTTCGGCGATCAGTGACATGGAAGTCACTCCCAACCGGTCCAAGCCGTTAGCGGATCAGTGTAGCCGCAACACAGGAAAATGGCCCGGTGCGGGTCCGCTGGAAGGGTAGGCTGCCCTTGGGCCTGAATTCGAGGGGGGCTACTCGCCGCCGTGGGGATGAAAGGTGCGAGCGGAGTTTCTGTCAGATCCGAGAAGTAGTGATCTTGTCAGAAAGGAACCGAAGGGAGAATACGGCTCTACACCGGGAAGCCGACTCTCAGCGGAATACGACGTTGGTGTTGTACTGGGCGGTGGGAGTCTGCTCGCGGTTCTGGCGGCGGGCTTCGTCCTGAACGTGCGGCTTGAGATACTGGAAGAGGCTCTCGGCCGTGATGCGACCCTTCGTATCCCTTGCCGCCCCGTCCATCCCCTTGAGAAAGAAGTAGGTGAAGATG
>JBDHHL010000640.1:0-6677 GCA_039589375.1 Gemmatimonadota bacterium
CGGCGCGAACTGGCCGACGCCGTGGCGAGCGATCCGCATCAACACGCTCCTGGCCGCGGATTCGGCGGTGACGCCCGACGCGATGCGCCGCTACCAGACCGATCCCGGCAACGCTCGTGCAGACATGTTCCTGCCCTTCTTCCTCGACGCCGTGCGGGTCCAGGCGGAGGTCGCTGAAGTCGACCCCAGGGCGCGTGAAGCCGCCCGGCTGCTGGCGGAATGGGATCGGCTCTATACGAAAGAGAACGAACGGGCGGTGCTGTTCGAGTACGCCGTGTCCGAGCTGAACCAGCGCGTCTGGGACGAGCTGCTCTTGCCTCCTGAGGAAGGCCGCTCCGCTCGCCGCGTGTTCACGCCATCGTCTGTCGTACTGGCAAGCCTGCTGCACCAGCCGGAGAGCGTCTGGTGGGACGATCGCCGCACGCCGGACGTCGTTGAAGAGCGCGACGGGATTCTCGTCGAGTGCCTGGCCGAGGCGCTCGACAGGGTCAAAGAAGACCACGGCGAGCCGGGCGCTGGCGGCTGGCGGTGGGATGGGATCCGCCACGCCAACATCTATCACATGCTGGGAATCCCATCGCTGTCGGCCCTCGATCTGCCGCTGCAGGGCGGCAGCGGCAACCTGAACCCTTCTTCCGGAAGCGGCCGGCACGGCGCCAGCTGGAGGATGGTCGTGGAGCTCGGACCCGAGGTGAGAGCTTGGAGCGTCTACCCCGGCGGCCAGTCGGGGAACCCGATGAGCCCCTACTACGCCGATCGGATCACGAAGTGGGTGAACGGCGAGCTGGATCCGGTGCTCTTCCCGCGGTCTGCGTCGCAACTCGATCCCTCGCGCGTGATTTCCGTGCTCGATCTCGAACCGGAGCGCTGAGCAATGAGGATGTGGGTGTCCTGGTCATTGCTCGTAGTCGTCCTGGCCGTGGCGACGGCGGCGCTCGGGTGGTGGACCGTCCCCGTGGCGGCTGCCGTCTGGGGCGCGATGAACGCGGGCGACCGCAGGGCTTGGCTCACGGCCGCGGCCGCGGCCGCCGTGGCCTGGGCTCTGTTGCTCGTAGTGACTGCCGTGGGAGGCCCCGTCTTCGCCCTGGCCGGCAAACTGGGCGGGGCATTGGGCGTTCCTGGGATCGTGGTCATCCTGCTGACGCTGCTTCTCCCGGCGGCACTCGCCGGCAGCGCCGCCGGGCTCGTCGCGACGGTGTGGACGGCGGTGCGCGGTTCACGCGGAGCCCAGAATTCCGAAGGGTAGACGCGGGGAGCGGATCGTCTCGGAAGCGACCGGGCAATGCCGGTCGGAGAGGAGGTCGGGGATGTAGACTGAAACTCTGAGGAGTCGTCCTGTGGGTGTGAGCCCCGGTGCAGCCGATAGGGCTGCCTTTCTTACGGGTGCAAGTCCCGTCCCGGCAATCGGCCAGTCGGCCGGGTAGCATACTCGACTGCTGAGGAGGTAACGAATCGGCAGCAAGCTCGAGCGTACAAGTCCCCGGGTGCTGCGTAGCGGTACCGAACGGTCAGGGGGGCGAGCAAGCTGGAGGGCCGCAACATTACGGAATGCCTGCCGTGCCCGCCGGCATAGGGGGCGCAGCACTTCAGCACAGAAAGGCAGAGCAAATTCGGGACGGTCCCGTTGACCAGCCGTGGATGGCGCAAGCGGCAAGGGCGTTCCCTATAAGGGAACAACCTGAAATGGGGGCGAGAGGCAACGGGATCCGCGCATGGGCCCATAGGAGCGGTGAGGGAGGGTAACGCCTCCGGAGCAAAGGGGCCCTGGGCGACAGAGCCTGGTGAACATGTCAGGTCACGGAGCGGACGAGCCGTGCAGCAAACCGGCCGCGGGCGGCGTATGCGCGCCATTCGCTTAACCTGTCGCGCGGAACCGGGAAGGCGGCACGAGGAGATGCCTTCGTTTCCAACCGGACCGGGGAAATCCCGCCGTCCGGGATGATAGAGGGGGACGCAGGAAACGGGTCGAGGCACGGAATGAGGCACCGGCGAGTCCCGAGGAGGGGCCGGAAAACAGCGACTCCCCGTTCGCCGACCGATACCGCGCCTGTGTCCTACCCGACCCCAGTCAAAGCGTAGCCAGCAGGCTGGTAGCCAGGCTTGCAGCTGCTCCCGTAAGGGGGCGGTTGAAGCGTAGTCAGGCGAACGGGTGGGCCGCGGGAATGCAGCCCCGAAATCCCGGTGTTCCGGTGCACAAGGGTTCGAGACCCCTGAAAGCAGCATCTCCGGAGGCGTTAGGGCGAGCCGAAGGGGAACCGGCGGGGTGGTCGACCGTGGCACGGCCGAAGAGGACGACGCGGTAACCCGGGAGACCCCTGAACGTCCAGTTGGAAGAGACCGGGCGACGGAGAACCGGTGATCCTCTCCGACGCGCCGTCGGCGGCAAGCGGTCCGACGGCCGGCCCCGTGGCGGGAAGGCCACCTGGCACAGAACCAACGCTTGCCCAACTGGTAAGGTGCGGCCGAGGGCAGACCGGAGGCGCGCCGATGCGGCAGGGGAGTCGGATGGCCGCATATGAGCGAGGAGGGTGGGGAACGGGCTATGGCACCCGGACCCAGCGGAGCGAAGGCGGCCAGGGTTGAGGCAGACCTGCAGGAGGGAAACATGACCTCGCGCTCAGACAGAGGAGCCCTCATGTCCCCGGGACTTCTGAAGGTAGCGAAGCGAGCGCAGCGAGACCCGGACGCTCGATTCAACTCATTGGCGCACCTGGTAGATCAGGCGACGCTGGGGCGGGCCTTTCAGCGGATTCGCAAGGATGCGGCTGTGGGGGTGGATGGCATCACGAAGGAGGAGTATGGGCGGCAACTGGAAGAGAATCTCCGGGGGCTGCACGAACGGCTGAGGGCGATGCGGTACCGGCATCAGCCGATCCGACGGGTGCACATCCCAAAGGGACGCGGGAAGACGCGGCCGATCAGTATTTCTGCACTGGAGGACAAGGTTGTGCAGGGGGCGCTGTGTGAAGTCCTGGAAGCGATCTATGAACGGGACTTTCTGGAATGCTCGTATGGATTCCGGCCCAAGCGCAGTGCCCACGACGCGCTGCGAGCCGTGGACCGGATGGTGTCCCGAGAAGGAATCGCAGTGATCCTGGAGGCCGACATCCAGGCGTTCTTCGACAGCATGGACCGCAAGAAGCTGTTGGAGATGCTCCGGATCCGGGTCGCCGATCCGCCGCTCCTGCGGCTGCTCGGCAAGTGTCTTCACGTGGGTGTCCTCGATGGCGAGGAGTTCAGTACGCCGGGCGAGGGTACCGCACAGGGGTCGATCATCTCCCCGATGTTCGGCAACGTGTACCTGCACTACGTGCTCGACGTCTGGTTCGAGCGCGAGATCAAGCCGCGTCTCGAGGGTCACGCACGGTTGATTCGGTACGCTGATGACTTCGTGATCGTGTATTGGAAGTGCTGCACAAGCGCATGGCGAAGTACGGGCTCACGCTGCACCCTGCGAAGACCCGCCTGACCCCGTTCATGCGGCCCCGCTATGGGAAGAGCGGCCGGTCGGGTACCGGGACGTACGACTTCCTCGGCTTTACGATGTACTGGTGCAGGACCCGTCGGGGAAGCTGGCGCCTGGGCATGAAGACGCGAAAGGCGTGTGTCCAGAGGGCCCTGCATACCCTCGGCGACTGGTGTCGGCGTCACCGGCACCTGTCGCTCAAGGAACAACACGCCGCGCTCAGCAGGCGACTGAGCGGGCACTATCGGTATTTCGGCGTCAATGGCAACATGCGGAGCCTCAAGCAAGTCCGACAATGTGTTAGACGGACGTGGTTTTATTGGCTCCGGCGCCGCAGCCAGCGTGGACAACGCCTGAGCTGGAAGCGGTTCAGCGCCTATCTCAAGGTGCATCCGCTACCGACACCCGAGATCTGCGTCACGATCTGGGCTCGGGCTTCGTAAGACTGCCCAACGGAGGAGCCGAGTGGTGGAAATCTCCAAGCTCGGATCTGAGAGGGCCCGGTGAGGCAACTCCCCGGGCTACTCGACCTCCGGTGGTGGGCTGGGAACGGATCGTCTCGCTCCGGCCTCCGCCGCGCTCACGCCTGCCGGCGTGACCGCGGCGTCGCTAACCCCAGCTACGCTTCGACGACCCGCTCCCAGCCTGTCCGTGCAACGGTTGGAACACGGCTCCGACCCCTCCGGGTCGACCGGAGCGAGCGGTTCCCCGGCTCCGACCCCTACCGGGTCGACCGAAGCGAGCGGTTGTCCTAGCCGCGCAGGCGCTTGATTTCCTCCAGCGCCTCGAGGTCGGCCGCGTCGAGCGGTCGGCCCGTACGCTTAGTCTCGATCAGGTCGTCGATCCCGATGAGCGGGATCGGGACACCTTCGACTTCCACCACCGACGAACGCTTCGCGGCCTGCTCGTACTTCACCTTCCAGGCGACGGTGAAGATGTCGATCTGAGGATCGTCGCCAATCACGGTGATCGGACGAGCGAGGATCTCCTTCGGCAGCCACTCGTTCGCAAACCCGAAACCCAGCCGCGACACCGCATAGAGTACGCGTTTGGCGTTTGCAAGGGTCCGCTCGATCAGTATGTCCACGTCGGTGGTCGCGCGGACGTACCCGTGCAGCGCACAGGCGAACCCGCCGATCACCAGGTACTTGGCGCCGGAAAGGTTGAGTTCCGCGCAGGCACGCGTCGCGATCAGGCGCCGATCAGCCGGCTCTTCCGCCACTCGTAGAAATCCTCGTAGGAGTCGAAGATGATGATGACCTTGCGGGGGCCGCGGGTCTGTGCCTGCCGCGCCAGGCGCCCGAGCTCCTCGGCGCGGCGCAACCGTTCCTCCGGCGGCAACGCGGCCTCCGAGCGAAGACGGCTCCGTCGGGCCTCGGCGACTTCCGCTGCGGCGCGACGCGTGCGGCGGGGGCCGACGGAGCTCCTC
Source organism: Gemmatimonadota bacterium (assembly GCA_039589375.1). Taxonomy (GTDB): domain Bacteria; phylum Gemmatimonadota; class Gemmatimonadetes; order Palauibacterales; family KS3-K002; genus JASFMO01. Next base: position 4,896 of record JBDHHL010000640.1, read on the forward strand.
CTTCGTCTTGCAGCAATTGTGCACGCAACGCCTCGGCCACCACCCAACTGCGGGAGCGATCCAGTTCCTGTGCCCGGCGATCTGCGGCGACGACGAGGTCCGGGGGCAGGGTAATCGTGATGCGCTTCTTCTTCCGTGTCATACTTTAACATACTAAATATGATCTTTTTGAGAATCAAGAGTGTCCTCAGTGACCGACCGCAACAGGGACTCTCTCGGAGTCACGGAGAGTAGTGCGGAACCAGCGGTCCCGGCCTAGATTAACGTCCGTTCCCTCCCATCCATCCTCGAGCGGTTTCCCGACGGCACGTCGTATTGTCGGCCGGAACGGGGGATCTTCTATGTCCAACGGAGGAGCATGCCGATGAAAGTCTTGATCAGCGTTGGGTTGGCGCTGGCCCTCGCCGGATCCGCCGCGGCGCAGCCGCAGGAAGGGTTCTTCCCGTTCGACTACCGATTGGTCGAGCTCGATAACGGCTTCAAGGCCTACCTGATAGAGGCCGGCGCGCCGGGCCAGATCGCCTACGTGTCGATGGTGCGAACCGGCAGCCGGGACGAGTGGGAGCCCGGCAAGAGCGGCTTCGCCCACTTCTTCGAGCACATGATGTTCAAGGGGACCGAGAAGTACCCCGACTTCGACGCGATCACGACCGAGATGGGAGCCGCTCGGAACGCGTTCACCGGCAACGACCGTACGATCTACTACCTGGTGGCGTCGAACGAGTATCTGGAGCAGATCATCGATCTGGAGTCGGATCGCTTCAGAAACCTGAGATACTCGGAACCCGAATTCCGCACGGAAGCCGGCGCCGTGCTCGGCGAGTACCAGCAAGGCGCCATGGCGCCGGGTAGGTGGCTGAACGAGAAGGTGCGCGAGACGGCGTACGACAGGCACACCTACCGGCATACGACGATCGGGTTCGAGGCGGACGTGCGGGCGATGCCGGAAGGCTACGACTACAGTATCTCGTTCTACCAGCGGTACTACCGACCGGAAAACGTCGTACTGGTGCTGGCGGGCGACTTCGACGTGGACGAGGCCGAGCGGTTGGTGCGCGACTACTACTCGCCGTGGGAGCCCGGTTACGTGCCGCCGCAGATCACGCCGGAGCCGCCTCACACGGCGGCGCGCCAAAGTACGGTCGAGTATCCCGGACGGACTTTGCCGGTGCTCGACGTCAACTACATGGGGCCGGCCTGGAGCGCCACGGACAGGATCGCGGTAGCGACTACTGTGCTGGGCCGGGTGGCTTTTGGCTCCAACTCGGACATCTACCGTAAGCTGGTCATCGAGGAGCGGAAGGCGCAATCGCTCGGCGCCGGCTTCGGTCTATCACGCGATCCCGCTCTCCTGAGTATCACGGCCAGGGTAATGAGCCCGGACGATGTCGGCTACGTGGAGGAGGAGATACAGGCGACCGTTGCCCGCTTCAGCGAGGAGCTTGTCGACGAGAAGCTGTTCCAGGACACGAAGAGCAGCATGAAATACGGCTTCCTGATGGGGCTAGAGACCGCTCAGAGCGTAGCCTTCTCGATGATGACCTACGTGATCTACACCGGTGGCATCGAGGCGGTCGATGAGTACTACAGCACGCTCGATTCGGTCACGCGTGAGGATGTGCGCGAGGCCGCCCGCCGTTATCTCGTGGATAGCGGCAAGACCACCATACTCATGATCCAGGAGGGGGGACGATGAGAAAGCTCGCGTTGCTACCGGCATGCCTCCTGGTCCTGGGGGCGTGCGAGAAGGCGCCGGAAGGGATAGTGGCGCTCTACGAGCCC
>JBDHHL010000641.1:0-3136 GCA_039589375.1 Gemmatimonadota bacterium
GAAGTCGCGCGACTGCACGGCCAGGAGATCCAGTGAGATCTCCCACCCCCAGCTGTGCCACTCCGCGGCGTTGTCCAGGATGTTGAGGAAGCCGGTGGCCGGGTCGAGGTCCCGGTCCACGATTGCGCTCTTGGTCTTCTGCCGGTAGTAGGTCACCCCCAGGTTCAGCCGATTCCCCAGCAGCGTGAGGTCCGCGCCCGCCTCGGTCTCGGTCGTGCGCTCGGGCGCGATGATCGTGTTGGATGACTGCTCCGGCGACGCGATGAGGTTGTAGCTGAAGTACGTCCCCACCGGTTCATACCCGATGATGTTCGAGTAGGCCGGGGGTTGACGCCCCGCCTGGCCGTACGCCGCGCGCAGCTTGGCGAAGTCGAGGAAGCTCACGTACCGCCCGAAATCCCAGGCCACGCTGGCCTTGGGATACCAGAACCGACTCGGCTCCTGCCGGCCCGTGAGCGTGTCGATATCGCCACCGAACGTGTTGGAGCCGTCGTACCGCACCCCCGCCTTGACGAACAGCTGGCCCCACAGATCGAGCGCCAGGTCGGCGAAGTACCCCTCGGTCTGCACCGTCTCCTCGAACTCGTCGGGATCCCGGTCCACCGTGAAGTCCAGCTGCTCGGCCCCTTCGATGAGGTTGAGGGCGTCCACCTGGTAGCGCCGGAAGCTCGTCTGATTCAGGTTCTGCCCGACGGTCAGGCTCGCCGCGAAGTCGTCGCTGAACTGGCGCGTGAAGGCGGCCAGCAGGGTGTGATCGAACACCCGGTTCACGAGCTCGGCCCGGATCAGGAAGCCGTTCGCGCCGAACTCGGACGAGCTCTTGGGAAACAGCGTCCGACGCTGGTCGTTGGCGAAGTCGAGCCCCACCAGGTAGCGGATCTCGAACCACGCCCAGGGATCCCAGTCGACTTGGAGGTTCCCGGTGTACCGGTCCACCTGCGCCGTGGTGGGGATCTCGTTGGCCACCCAGTGGGGGTTGTCGTATCCCCGCGTGCGGACCAGTTCCGTCGGATTGGGATAGCGGTAGGACCGGTGCAGGCCCGTAGCCGTGTCGCGGTACGGCAGGTTATTGAACTCGGGCGGTGTACGGAACGCACCCAGCAGCATGCCGCTGATGTTGGATCCCTGCTGCACCAGGTCGCCGTCGCTCGTCGTGAAGGCGAAGTTCCCTTCGATGTTCAGGTTCGGCAGGAAGTCGTGCGCGCCCTTCAGGCGAGTGGTGAGCCGCTTGTAGTTGGAGTTTCCCTCGATCGTGCCGTTGTGATACAGGTAGCCGAGCGAGAGGAAGTACGTGGTGCGGTCGCTCCCGCCCGACAGCGAGAGCGAGTTGTCGCTGCGGACACCCGTCCCGAACATCTCGTTGGCGTGGTCGTAGACCGGCGTGTCGGCGGACAGCATCGGGCCCCAGCTGACGCTCGACCCGGGATTGAAGTTGTTGGCCGGATCCGTGGGATCGCCCGCGGGATCGGCCAGCCCCTGCGACCAACGAGTCTGTAGTGCGGGAACGCGGTTGACGTCTTCCAATCCCAACGATGCCCTCAACGTCACCTGGGTGCTGTTGCGCCGGCCCGACTTGGTCGAGATGATGACCACCCCGTTCGACGCGCGCGAGCCGTAGAGCCCCGACGCCGCGGCGCCCTTCAGGATCTCGATGCTCTCGATATCGTCGGGGTTGAGGATGGTGTTCGAGGCGTTCGTGATCACGACGCCGTCCACCACGATCAGCGGCTCGGTGCCGCCGAAGATCGTCTTGGTGCCGCGAATGCGGAAATAGACCCCGCCCCCTGGGTCGCCCGTCGAGCTCGTGACCTCCACATTCGGCGCCTTGCCGGCCAGCGCCGCGACCAGGTTGGTCTCCTCGCTCTCGCCGATCTCTTCGGCGCGGATGGTATTGATCGTCGCCCCAATCTTGGCGCGCTGCTCGCGCAGCCCCTGGCCCGTGACGATCACCGCCTCGAGCATGAAGGGATCGGACTCCAGCACGAAGTCCTGGGTCAGGGAGATGCCGGACGCGAGGGCCACCGTCACCGTCTGCGCCCTGAGCCCGATGCGTCGTGCCGTGAGCGGCGCCGTCGTCCCTTCGTCCACCCGCGACGCGGGCACGAAGAGCTGGTACGTGCCGTCCTCGCCCGTCGTGGTCGCGAGCCGCAGGCTGGCGATCAGCACCTGTGCCTGGCTGACGGGTTGGCCGGCTTGGTCGTTCACCGTACCGGTGATAGTCATCTGCGCCTGCGCGTCGGCGAAGGCCGCAACGGGCAAGAGCGGCAGGAGGAGAAGCAGCTGACGACCAGAAACCCGACTCATAAGCTCACCTCCGTACGAGCAAACACCACATTCCTTCCGCAGAGCCAGGCGCGTGAAATGCGCCGGCCCGCGTCGGGAGGATTGCCACGCGGGTCTCACATGCGAGCCGTGCCCAGCCAGCGGCGGGCAGCTACGGGGAACTGATCCCCAGCAGCAGTCCATGAGCGCTGATCGCGCACACGAGGAGTGCGTCGGTGGTTTGGCGGTCTCGTCGCGGTGGGCGCCCTGGGGTGGGCGTCGCGCTGGCGGCGGGGCCGTCAAGCCATCGGCGCTGCGTGTCGCGGTCAGGAGAGGTCCGGTGGAGGGCTCCGGACACGCTGATCGCCCCGCTGGCTACGCTACGGCGATTGTCGTTGTCGGTCTTCCCGACGGTCTAAATTGCAACTGAATCTGTCGGGGCGCCAGAGTTTGGTGGGACACGAGAGTGTTCAGTTTGGCACAGTGACTGGAGATATGGGGATGTGATTTGTCGGGATTGCGTCAGCCTACCCCCTTGGCCGCATGAACTGCTCCGGTTGTCACAGCGATTGTCACAACGCCCACGAGCGCGTACGAGCGCCCACGAGCGTTCAGAGTAGGAGTGTTGGGGAGAATGAGCGCTGACGAGCGCAGGTGAGCGTGCGGGCATTGCCTCCGGAGCCAAAGATCATTGACTAGGCGACTCAAGTACTCCAGGGTGCGTTATCGGCTCCCACGACGGTCCACCCCATCTCTCACCAGGCACGCGCCGTCGTGGCGTGTGCCTGCGCTCGCCGCGGGAACGTGCTAGCCCAACGGGTGCCTCAGCGCCCCTCTCGCTAGAGCCGGCTGCAGATTGATCGCGACGGTCCGT
>JBDHHL010000642.1:0-3603 GCA_039589375.1 Gemmatimonadota bacterium
CTGATTCCGCTGATACTACGCCGCTTCCGGCGGGACCCGGCTATCGCCTCGGGAGCGATCCTCACCACTCTGACCGACGTGTGTGGGTTCTTCATGGTACTGGGCCTCGCTAGCAGGTATCTCTATCTCTTGAAGTAGTCTGGAAGAACTGCAAAGCGGCGTTCTACGACCGGTGTCGACGAGAAGGAGATTGAACGTGAAGCTGGTTATGAGAGTGTTTCTCACCGGGCTGGCCGCCGTTCTGCCGGTCACGGTGACGCTCTATGTGCTGTACTGGCTGGGCAGCACGGCCGAGTCTCTCCTGGGACGGGTGCTGAAGACGCTTGTCCCGGACAGCCTTTACTGGCCGGGGATGGGCGTCGTGGCCGGGCTCGTTTTGGTGTTCGTGATCGGCGTACTGATGAGGGCGTGGCTTTTTCGAAAGGTGTTTCGATGGGGCGAGCGGCTTGTGGAGCGAATTCCCCTGGTGAAGGCGCTGTATGGGGCCGTGCGCGACCTGATGGGCTTCTTCTCGAGTTCCGATGAGAAGACGATGCGCAAGGCCGTCATGGTGACCGTCGGGAACACCTCGCTACGCCTCATCGGGTTTATCACGCGAGAGGATTTCAGCGACCTGCCAGCCGGGATCGGTGGCGACGGCAACGTGGCGGTCTATCTGCCGATGAGCTACCAGATCGGCGGGTTCACGACGATGGTGCCGCGCTCGGCGGTCCAACCCATCGACATGTCCATCGAGCAGGCGATGCGGTTCGCCGTCACTGCGGGGATGGGCGAGGTGAAGGAAGGATAGGCAGGGGAGTACGCACGGTTCTACCGCGCTACGGCGCGGGCCAAGGGTCACTTGCGGCCCGAGTCGTTCGTATTCCTCTCAGGATCCTTGGGCCTGCTGACTGGCTGGTGGGCGCCTTGTCGGCCACCGTTACCGTGCCCATCTGCAACCCCGTGATCCGCCCGACCTCTTGGCGCAACCAATCCGATGATTCGGTGAACAACGTCCGGTAGACCTCGTGCAGTTTTGTGGTCCCCTCCGATTGTCGAAACTGCCCCTGCCCCGGGAGGGCGCGCGCGTTGTGCAGCGTGATCGCGAGCATCTCGCTGCTCTGCGCTAACTCCACGGCTGCGGGCACATGTCCTGTCCTCTGGCACACGAACGCAGCGGCTGCCCGTGCGATCTGCTGCGCCACAATCGACTCGGGCTTTTCCAATGGAATCCGTCCTTGGCGGCTGCCGCCGTCACTGAAATCGAAGCCGCAGTCGGCACTTCCTTTGCTGACAACGTCAACGTTAGCTGCTTTGCACCTCACGTCGGCGACCTCGATGACACCGACGAGTCCCTGGGTATCTATGGGCCCGATTGCATCTTCGTGACCCTGCTCGATGCCTGACTTGTCGGTCTTCTTGCTGAAGCAGGCCTTGTCGCGGGCACGGAAGCGACCCTCAACATCCGTCCGAAATACTGCCACAGAAGGGCGCCAGAAGCCGCCGCACCTCGCCGGGCGTGCTGCAGCGTAGCGATTGGGTCGCGACTTCTTCCGTCTCGCGGGAGCTTATGCTGCGGAGCATCTTCCGGACGCCGTCGCCTCGAGTGGGACTCATGCTCAATTCACGCACGCCCAGGCCGACCAGCAGGCAGGCGAAAGCCGGGTCCGCGGCATCCTCGCCGCAGACGGAGACCGGGCGCCCCCGCGCATGGGCCGCGGTTAGAATCTGCCTAATGGCCCTCAGTACAGACGGATGATGGACCGTGTATTCGCTGTCCAAGTCGGGGGCATCCCGGTGGACGGCGAGCATGTAGTGGGTCAGGTCGTTCGTACCAATGGCCACGAAGTCGGCCAACTCGAGAATCTCCTCCAGCGCAAACAGCGCCGCCGGGGTCTCAACCATCGCGCCCACCTGCGGCCTCTGCTTGCCGCCCACCCGCTCGACCGCGACGGTCAGTGCCTCGCAAGCACGCCTCAGGTCGTCGCCGCCCACCACCATGGGAAAGAGCACGCGGACGTCTCTGCCCTGGGCTGCGTGAGCGATGGCCTGCAACTGCGTCTCGAGGAGCTCCCGTTCAGCCAACGAGAACTGCAGGCCTCGGAGCCCCCAGGTAGCGGCGTTCCTGCGTTCAGCCGCCAGGAACAAGGGGACTTTCTCGTCGCCGAAATCGAAGGTCCGGATGACCAATGGCCGACCGTTCAGCGCATCGACCAACCCTCGAAATGACGCACGCAGGCCTGTTCGACCTCCTCCGGTCGCTCGATATTCGCGAGAAGAGTAACCTTGATCCCATCTCGCGTGACGCACGCCTGCGCCTCCATGTCAGCCACGGTCGCCTGCACGCGATCGTGCTGGTGTTTCCGCTCGCGGAAGCGCTGCACCTGCGCTTCAGTGGGAGCGAGGGTCACCGCGCCCGAAACCCCATCGACGAGCAAGTGCATCCCGGGCCGGATGTGGGCGGCGACCTCCGGGATGCCCACCACCGCCGGAATCCCGAGAGAACGAGCGACGATCGCGGTATGGCTGGTGTCGCTTCCAAGCTCGGTGACGATTCCGGCCAGGCCGCTGTGCGCGAATTCCAGGGCTTCCGATGGGAGCAGTTCACGTGCGGCGATGATGGAGCCGGGCGGCAAGGGCGCGGCAGCCCGGGGCCGGTCCCCCGCGAGATGCCCAAGCATCCGCTGCCCCACGTCGCGGACGTCCTGCTCTCGCTCACGAAAATAGGCATTTTCGAGTCCGCCCAGTCGCTGGGCCAGCTCCTTGACTACCTCATCGACGGCCTGCTCGACGTTGACCTCTTCCCGCGAAACGTACTCTTGTACTCGAGATGCGATCTCCTGGACCAGCCGGGCGTGAAGCTGAGAGATCTCAGAGGCGTCGCGGGGGGCGGTCTCTCCCGTCTGCTCCAGCTCATGACGGGAGCGATCGACCGCCTCCTCCAATCGCTTATGCTGATCGCCAATCTCCGCCGGCGGGATCGCATACCGTGGGATTTCGAGCCTGGGGCGGACCTCGTAATCGTAAACGACTGCGGTGCCCTCGACGTATCCGGGCGAAACGGGTTTACCCTTGAGGACGGACATATAGTACCTCGTCCAATAGTCATTGAAGACGCACGGCAGCGTTAACGCAAAGAAGATGAAGCCGCTCCGCGTGCGCTAGAGTACCAAGACGCGTGCGACCGGCCTGGCCACAGAGGTCATCCCCAGCGCAGCCCCAGCATCTTCGCCATCGAACGCGCGGCCCGCCCGAGGGTCAACCGCAGCGCGGACCGCCGTTATGGTACAGCACGATCGTCGTCTGGTCGTCCTCGGCCGGCGCGCCGCTCCGCCAACGGTCGACCGCGTCGATGAGACCCTGGCCGATGAGGTGCGCCGTCTGCGGCGTGATGACCGATACTTGCGCTTCATCCAGCGTCGCCCCGTGAGGCACGAATCTGACATCGGGCGCTACGTTCTTCGGCCGCCCGGCGCTACGCAATCTAAACGCCATTCACACCCGTGAATACGGAACGTCGGGACCAGTTGTCGTGCTCCTACATGGTGGACCGGGCGCTCCGGGACACATGGCTCCTGTGTCCCGCGAACTCGCGGATTCGTTCCGCATCTTTGAGCCCTTTCA
>JBDHHL010000643.1:0-2125 GCA_039589375.1 Gemmatimonadota bacterium
ATACGTGGCCTCCCGTGGAGGCGGAGACGCAGATTCTATATCTCGGTGGCGGACCCTCGGGCAGCGTCGAGTCCTTAAACGACGGCGGTCTGACCGATTCCGCGCCGGCGGATCGGGATGCCCACGACGCCTACTCCGTGGACCCGACGACTACCACCGGGACGAGCTCGCGCTGGGACAATGCTGTCGGCGGTCCCATGATGTCCTATTCAGAGCTGGCCGCCAACGATCGAAAGGCGCTGACTTACACGACACCGCCGCTGGAAAGCGACATAACGGTAGTCGGGCATCCCGTCGTGACGCTCTACGTGACGGCGACCGGAGGCGACGCCGATTTCCACGTACTGCTCGAGGAAGTAGATGGGAAGGGAGCCGTTCGCTACATAACCGAGGGCGTGCTGCGTGGGTCCCACCGGACGCTCGACGACGCGCCCTGGGACAATCTAGGCCTTCCGTACCAGCGGAGCTTCCAGTCGGACCGCGTTCCGCTTCCGACCGAGGGGCCCACCGAGATCGTCATGGATCTGCACACGCCGGGCATCGAATCCGCGTCACGATCGTGGGAGCGGATGCGGACAATACGGAGGGACCGCCAGTCTCTCCGCCGCCGACGATGCGAATCTATCGGAGCGCGACGCACGCCTCGCACATCGCGCTGCCAATCATCGGTTGATAGCAGACCTAGCCGGTTTGCAAGGCATGGAACGAGCCCTGCCACCGACATCAGGCGGCAGGGCTCGCTTCTTACGCACTTCTCTGCTGAAGTATTTTACTCGGGAACCGGGAACCCGCGATCCCGCATCAGCGCATCGATCGTCGCATCCCGACCACGGAACGCCCGGTAGGCGTCCGCCGGATCCACCGCGTTTCGGACCGAGAACAGATGCTCGACCATCTTCTGCGCGAGCGCCTCGTCGTAGAAGCCGCCGGGCGCATCGGCAAACGCCTCCGCCGCGTCTGCCGTCAGCACGTCCGCCCATATGTAGCTGTAGTAGCCGGCCGAATAGCCTTCTCCCGAGAAGATATGTCCGAAGTGCGGGCTTCGGTGACGCATGACGATCTCGTCCGGCATGGTCAACTGCGCGAGCGCTTCGCGCTCGAACGCGTCCGGGTCGAGGCCGGCAGGGTCCATCGTATGGTACATCATGTCCACGATCGCCGAGGCCAGATACTCCGTAGTCTCGAAGCCCTGATTGAATGTCGCCGCGTTCCTGATCTTCATGACCAGCTCGTCCGGGATAGGCTCGCCGGTCTCCACGTGCAGGAGGTAGTTGTCGATCACCTTGTCGGTGAGAAGCCAGCGCTCTAGCAGCTGCGACTGGAGTTCCGTGTAGTCGCGCACGCCGCCGTTCAACGTGGGGTAGGCGACCTTGGAAGACAGGGAATGCAGCGCGTGCCCGAACTCGTGGAACAAGGTCTCCGCATCGCTCCACGAGATGAGGACCGGCTCGCCCGGTGCTCCTTTGATGAAGTTGGAGTTGTTGGAGCCGATCGGCGTCTTCTTGCCGTCAAACGTTTCGTAGCTGCGATAGGACGTCGCCCAGGCGCCGGACCGCTTGCCAGTACGCGCAAAGGGGTCGAGGTACCAGACTCCGACATGATCGCCAGACCTCTTGTCCGTCACTTCCCAAACGTTCACGTCTTCATGGAAGGACGGAACGGAGCCCTCTGGCACCGGCGTGAACTCGAAATCGAACAGCTCGCCCGCAACGAAGTGCATGGCATTGATTAGGTTTCCGAGCTGCAGGTACTGCTTTACCTCGTCGGAATCGAGGTCGTACTTTGCCTTGCGTACTTTCTCCGCGTAATAGCGGTAGTCCCAGGGAGCGATCGTGATTCCGGCGCCCTCGGCATCCGCGATCGCCTGCATGTCGGCGACCTCTTCCTCGACCCGGGCCAGCGCCGCCGGCCACACGGCCTCCAGCAGACCGAAAGCCCCCGCTGGCGTCTTAGCCATGCGATTGTCCAGGCGCCAGGCGGCATAGTTCTCGTAGCCCAGCAACTTCACACGCTCGTCGCGCAGTTGCAGGATTTCGGCGATCACCGCGTTGTTGTCGTGCTCATCGCCGTTGTCACCGCGGCTATAGTACGTCCTCCAGACTCTCTCGCGAAGACGGCGTTGATC
>JBDHHL010000644.1:0-2653 GCA_039589375.1 Gemmatimonadota bacterium
CGACTTCCCCATTACCGTCCAGGGTAAGATCAATCGGAAGATCGAGGCCAGTCTGGGCGACGGCGGTCGCCTGATCCGAGTATTCACCACCAACGGTGGCGTACGGATCTCTAGAACATAGCAGCCGTCTACGAGCAAAAGCACATCGATGCGGCGGCTCTCGCGCTTTTGCAGCGTGAGAGCCGCCTGTATTTCTGTGGCGCCGGTCACCGCTCGTTGCGCAGTTCGATTTTGGACGCGTGCGCCGCCAGCCCCATACGATAAGGCAGCGCCAGGAGCGTGAGAGCGCTCGACCCTTGCTCGTGGCCAGCTGCAGCCCCAATCTGACCAGCAAGCCAATGGAGAACTCGAAAGCGAACTCTGGTTTCAAGAACCCGAGTCGACCGACGGGCATTCGTGCTCCTGCCGTGACGATCTGCGCAGTCGTGGCGGCGGGCTGCGGGCCGGCCGGTTTCGCGGATCCGCCGCCGGTCCCGTCCAGGACCGCCGAAATCGAAGCCGTCGTCTACCTGATCGGGGACGCCGGCTACGCCGAGCCTGGAGATCCCGTGCTGCGGCATATCAGAGACGAGATTCTGGAGCTGCCGTCCGGATCCGAGGCCGTCGTCGTATACCTGGGCGACAATATCTACTGGAACGGGCTGCACGAGCCTTCGCACCCCAACCACGACAAGGAAGTCGGGCACCTGGAAGCACAGATCGATCTCGTGCGCGGCACGGCGGCGCGTGGAATCTTCGTGCCGGGAAACCACGATTGGGGCTACAAGGGCGAGCGAGGACTCCTGCAGATTCGGCGCCAGGGGGAGTACCTGGCCGCCGTTGCCAGCGAAAACACTAAGGTCACGATGCTACCCGCGGCTGGTTGTCCGGGCCCCGACGCGGTTCCCTTAGCCGAGTCGGTGCTGTTGGTCCCGATCGATACCGATCTGTGGTTGGGAGGTCACGTGCCGGCCGACGACTGCCGACCCGCGACGCTAGACGAGGCGCTGGACTCACTGGGCGCTGTACTGAGCCGAAACGAGGCCGGTGATAGGCGGCACGTGGTGGCCGTCGCGCATCATCCCCTGAAGACGTACGGCCCGCACGGCGGATACTTCGGACTGAAGGATCAGTTCTTTCCGGGCACGAATCTCTGGGACTATCTCTACATCCCGCTTCCCTTCCTCTATCCGATCGTGCGAAACTCCGGGGTCCACAAAGGGGACTTATCCCACCCTCGGTATGGACGGATGCAGGATCAGTTCGCCGAGGTACTCACCGCGTTCGCCGACCAACCGCTCGTCTGGGCGGCCGGGCACGATCACACACTGCAGGTGTTCCACACTGCAGGTGTTCCACGGCGACGAGTACGGGGTCGGGTACATCCTGGTCAGCGGTGCCGGCAGCCTATTGGACGACGTCGGAAAGGACGACGCGCTGTTCGCGGCGGGAAGACAGCAGCGCGAGCAGGGTTACATGAAACTGGAGTTCCTACGGGACAGGAGTGCTCTGTTGAGCGTGATCACGGACGGGACGGCTTCGTGTCGCGACGAGGACGACTGCCCCGGCGAGCCGATGTTGCGCTACTGGCGCCGCATCACGGGAAGGTAGCTGGCTAAGGCGCCCGGTTTCGGGCCGGACGTTGACATGACTCAACGCCGGCGCTACACATATGCGGCTCGTAGGCAAGCTAGTGATCCGTGGCTGGGGGAACCGTGCCGGAGTTCGTGCCGGACCCCGGGAAGGAGACATACCGTGATTCGCAAGGGATTGTTCGCAGCAGTGATGGCATTGCTCGTCGTCGCCGGGCCGCTCTCGGCTCAGCACAAGGCCGAGATCACTCCGTTCGTGGGCTATCAGTTTGGCACCTCCAAAATCTCTACGGTTCGGGGAGATCTCAGCACCAAGGGCGACATGAACTACGGCGCGTATCTGAACGTGAACATCCGGCCGGGTGGCCAGCTCGAGCTGGTCTACAGCCGGCAGGAATCGGAGTTGCAGATCGAGACTGTCGGCGGGCTCAAACAGAAGCTCACCGACATGAGCATCGAGTACTTCCACATCGGCGGGCTCGGCTACATGCAACAGGGAGCGGCGCAGCCCTTCGGGTCGTTCACCCTGGGCGCCACCCGCTACAATCCCAAGGAGAGCACGATCGAGGTCGGGGGCACACCGCTGGCCGTTAGCGACGAGTGGCGCTTCTCGATCATCCTGGGCGCCGGCGTCAAGTACTTCGCCAGCGAACGTGTCGGGCTGCGGCTGCAGGGCCACCTGTCGGGAACATTTCTGGACACGGGCGGCGGCATGTTCTGTGGATTCGGCGGCTGCTCGCTGGGGCTTTTTGGCACTGGCGTGCTGCAGGGCGACCTGTCCGGGGGTCTCGTCATCGCCATCTAGGTCTAGAGCCATACATGCAGATGAGAAAGCCCGGCTCCACCGGTTCGGTGGGCCGGGCCTTTCCACGTGGTCCAACGGGCGAGGCTAGCTTCCGCCGCTACCGCGTTCCATGAGCGGAAGCTCAGCGCTGATCTGCAGATCAATCAACAGCCCGATGGTACGCTCGACCTGAACGAACTTCGCCGCAATGATCGGATCGAGCGCTTTCCGCACCTTCTCGAAGTACTCTCTACGGATCTTGACTCTCTCCTCTTCGAGCTTGAACGACCGATCGGCC
>JBDHHL010000645.1:0-2263 GCA_039589375.1 Gemmatimonadota bacterium
CTCACCGGGGTGCACGAGGCCGGCGTCCACCGCTCCGACGCCTGGCGTCCGGGGCCGGGCACCCTGCCGACCGTGGCCTTCCAGGACGGGACCCTGGATGCCTGCCGCGACGAATTGGAGCGCCTGCTGGCGGAGCTGGCGGACTGAGCCGGCTCCCGCGCCGGCGGGGGCCTCGCAGGCGAAGCCCAGCTACAGTCGGCCGTCGCGGATCTCAGCGGCGTGGCAGCCCGCGCTGGGCAAGCCACGAGACGAACTCTGGAGAAGAGCGAGGTCAGATGGCGGATCCGAGCGTGGATCTGATCGATCAATCCATCTGGGAACGCGCCGTTCCCTACGAGGTCTTCGAGCGGCTTCGGAGAAGCGATCCGGTGCACTGGCACGAGGAGCCGGACGGTCCGGGATTCTGGGCGCTCACACTCCATGAGGACATCCGCGCCGTCTCCAAGGACCCGGCCCGATTCTCGAGCTACGCGGCGGGCGTCTCGCGGCTCGACGTGACGGACCCGGTTGCGCTTGCGGCGTATCGATCGATCGTGATCGCGCAGGATCCTCCGGAGCATCGCCTGACGCGGGGCCTCGTCAGCACGATCTTTACTCCGCGGGCGATCTCCGCGCTGGAATCGCCGATCCGCTTCCTCGCCCGATCAGCGCTCGACCAGGCCCTGGAAAAACGCGAGATCGATTTCGTTGCCGACTATGCGTCGCTGGTGCCCATGCACACCATCAGCGAGATGATGGGAGTTCCCGAGGACAAGCGGCTCCGGCTGCTGGAGCTGAGCGGCGGCCTGATCGACGACCAGGATCCGGAAGTCGTCGCAAGCCCCGAGTTTCGCTCGACTGCGCAGATCGAAGTGTTCATGACCGCTCAGCAACTCGCGGCGCGCGAGCGAGAGACTCCGGGCGACAACCTCACTCAGCTCCTGCTCACCGCCGAGCTGGAGGGTCGCAAGCTCACGGAGGCGGAGTTCAATACCTTCTTCATGTTCCTGATCATCGCCGGCAACGAAACGACGAGAACGGCGATGAGCGGAGGCCTGGAGACCCTGCTCGAGCATCCGGAGCAGCTTGCAGCCCTTCGAGACGACCCGTCGCTGATCGCAAGCGCCGTCGAAGAGATGCTGCGGTTCTGGCCGCCTATCCACCACTTTCGGCGCACCGCCATGTGCGACGTGGAGATGCGAGGCAAGCGGATCCGCGAGGGCGACAAGGTTCTCATGTGGTACCCGTCGGCGAACCGTGACGAGTCCGTGTTCGACGATCCGAACCGCTTCGACATCCGCCGCACCACCTGAGCTTCGGTCATGGCGAGCACTTCTGCCTCGGCGCAAGTCTCGCAAGACTCGAGCTCCGCGTCATGTTCGAGGAGCTGCTCGAGAGCACGGCGAAGATCGTCCCCCTGGCGCCCGCACGCCGGCTGCGCTCGAATCTCATCAACGGCATCAAGGAGATGCGGGTCGAGCTATGCCCCGCGTGAAGGTGCCACGAGCCGTGGAAGTGAGTGATCCCCCGATGTCTCTCGTTCGAATCGAGAAGCCCGACCCTGGCACCAGCGTGATCATCCTCGACCGTCCCGAGCGGATGAACTCGATGGCCTTCGAGCTGATGACTCCGCTGCACGATGCCTTCGAGCAGGTCGCAGCCGACAACGATACGACCTGTGTCATCCTGACCGGCACGGGGCGTGGCTTCTGTTCCGGTGCGGACACCCAGGATACGGAGCCGCCGCCGAACATCGCTGGCCTCACCCTCACGCGCATCGCGACGCGAGCGATGACCATCCTCGCGGATCTGGTGCCGGCCATGCAGCGGATGCCGCAACCCGTCATCTGCGCGATCAACGGTGCGGCGATCGGAGGCGGGGGCCTACTTCCGAGCGGCCGGAATCAACAACGGGCTCACGGCCACGGAGCTCGGGCTGAGCTTCCTGCTACCGCGAGCCATCGGCTCCTCGCGTGCGTTCGAAATCATGCTCTCGGGACGTGACGTCAGCGCGCGTGAAGCCGCCGAGATCGGGCTCGTCTCGAAGGTCGTCCCCGACGCCGACCTGATGTCCGAGGCGCTCGCGCTCGCGGAGCAGATCAACGGCTGGAGCGCGCAGGGCGTCGCGCTCACGAAGCGGATGATGTGGGCCGGGCTCGAAACCTCGAGCCTCCGCGCAGCGATCGAGCTGGAGAGTCACACTCAGCTCTTCGTGCGAATGACGACGAAGAACTTCGAAGAGGCGGTGCGGGCTCGCAAGGAGAATCGCCCGCCCAGGTTCGAG
>JBDHHL010000646.1:0-2007 GCA_039589375.1 Gemmatimonadota bacterium
CGACGAGCTGCTCTTCTTCTGGGACAGCGCCGGCGACCGGCTGGCCATGGTGCCCGGTTGTCAGGGCCAAGGCACCGACTCGCTGGCGCTCGGCGCGCTTCGCCCCGCGCTGTCCGGCCGCTACCCCGTGCGCCTCGCCGGCGGCGGCGAGGTCGCGGTGCGACCGCTGCTCGAGACGATGCGCGAGCACCTCGACGCCAGCTATACGCCGGAACAGGCCTCGCAGATCACGGGCGTGGGGAGCGACACGATTCGCCGGCTGGCGCGCGAGCTGGCCGCTGCGCCGAGCGCGATGATCTATTCGTCGTGGGGCGCCTGCAAGCACTACCACAGCGACCTCACCCAGCGCGCCGAGATCCTGCTGATGGCGTTGACCGCGAATCAGGGCAAGAGCGGCGGGGGATTCCGCGTCGCCTCGTGGTGGCCGGTGCAGGGGTTCCGCGACTTCGGGCGCGGCGCGATCAGCTTTCCGCTTGGGCTGAAGATGCGGCTCATATGGCGTCGCTACTTCGGCGGACTGGGCTGGCGCGAGGTGGCCAAGATCTCGCAAGAAGTGATGCACTACATGAACAACACGCCGCTCATGCCGTGGCTCTACACGCACGCCGGCTACTCCGAGATCTGGGACAAGCCGGAGTTCCAGGACCCGGCGGTGCCGCGCTCGACCTCCGAGTACATGCAGGAGGCGGTCGACAAGGGCTGGATCCCGATCCGTCCCAAGCCGGGGAGGGACCCGAAGGTCTTCGTCTTCACCGGCTCGAACCCGCTGCGCCGCTGGCCGGCGCCGCAGATCGCCCGTAAGCACCTGTGGCCGAAGCTCGACCTGATCGTCGACGTCAACTTCAAGGTCGGCACCTCCGGTATGTATTCCGACATGATCCTGCCCACCTCGGGCTACTACGAACGGGACTCCCTCAAGTACAGCCAGGCGTACGTGCCGTACCTGATCCTCTGCCAGAAGGCGGTGGAGCCCCTGGGTGAGGCGAAGCCGGAGTGGGAGATCTTTGGCCTGCTGGCGCGGAAGGTTCAGGAGCGCGCCCTCGCGCGCGGCGTCACCATGGTGCAGGACTCGAAGGGCACCGAGTCGGACCTCTCGACGGCCTACGAGCGCTGGAGTCACAACCGGAAGTTCCACGAGAGCGATCCCCTCGCAGCGCTCGACTCGATCCTGCGCGGAACCAGCACGACGGGGAACAAGGGGTTCGCCGACGGCGAGGCGACCGGCATGGCGCTTCGTGGAAGGCAAGGAGGCCTGGCCAACGTTCTCGGGGCGCCAGCAGTTCCTGATCGAGCATCCGTGGTACGAAGAGGTGGGCGAGACCCTTCCCGTCTACAAGCCTTCGCCCGCCGCGGGCGGCGACCATCCGCTTCGCCTCACCGGCGGGCACACGCGCTGGTCGATCCACGCGACGTGGCGCGACTCGCGCTTGATGCTGCGCCTGCAGCGCTCCGAGCCGAGCGTCTGGGTTTCCAACGCCGACGCGAAGCAGCGCGGCGTGTCGGACGGCGATCGCATCCGCGTCTTCAATGACGTGGGCGCGTTCGAGGCGGTCGCGAAGGTGACGGCGTCGGTACAGCCGGGCCAGACCATCATCTACCACGCCTGGGAGCCCTATCAGTTCAAGGACTGGAAGGGCCAACAGGAGCCGGTGGCCTCGCCCTGGAAGGCGCTGCACCTGGCGGCGGGCTACGGACAGATCCACTACCGGGGCATCTACCTGGGTCCTGGACACAGCCCGCGCGCCCAGACCGTGGATTTCGCGAAGGCCTGACGGCGCGTCGAAGAACCGCGAGGCCGAGATGGAGACGAACGGGGCGGGCGACACCACCGACGCCGTCGACTCCCCGCTCGACTCTCCCCAGGACCGGCTGTCTACCGGTCGAATTCTCGGCTACTCGCTGCCCGCCTTCGGCAGCGCGATGGTCCTGATCAGCGTCGGGGTCTATCTCCCGAAGTTCTATACCGACGAGCTGCTCGTCGGGCCGGCGCTCTTGAGCTGGGTCTTC